>NZ_JAZHLI010000084.1:0-13217 GCF_036549475.1 Aurantimonas sp. A2-1-M11
CCGAGACGCCGCCGATGCCGGCGCCGGCCACCGTGCGCTGGGTGCGGCTACAACCCGCCGAAACGACTAGGGTCGATGCGACAAGCGCGATAACCGCGGATCTGATAACCATCCCGAATACTCCGTTTAGATGCCCTTCGGGGTCCTATGTGTCTGTCTCGTACGGCCAAATAGCGGCGAGACTGCCCGGGGCTACAGGACCTGCGACGGGGCCGTTGCCTGATATCCTGTGAAGACTGTCAGACAGCCCCTCGACGAAAACGGGATAGACCAGCCGCGCGCTGCGCGCTTGGCGTCCTCGACCTCAGATAGTGAAAGCAGAAAAGGCCCGGCCACCCACCAAGGGCAGCCGGGCCGGATAGGTCGATGATGGGTGAAGGCTAGGAACGCTGCTCCTTGCCACGGTTGCGCAGCTCGGCCTCCAGTTCCTCCGTGCGGTGCTTGTAGGCGTCCCGCTCGCGTTCGGTCTTCTCACGCTCCCGTCGCTCCCGGTCCTCCTCCTCCCGCTCGGTGAGGACGTTGGTGCGGTTGACGTTGGCCGATAGGGCCTCGACCGCGGCGACCATGGCCTTGAGAGTTTCCACCCGCGCCTTGCCGACGGTTTCGCTGTCCCGGTGGATCGTCAGAAGCGTCAGGTTGATCGCCTCGATCGACGCGGCCAGATCCCGAACCGACGAACTATCGACCAGCGCCCCGGCCACCTGGGTGTAGGTCTCTGTCTCGCTTGCTGCCTTGCCTCTTTTCAGGCTCAGCCTGGCGACGATCCCGGTGATGACGGCGGCGAGAAACCCGCCGATGTAGACCCCAAACTGATTGAGGAAATCAGGGTCCGTAGGTGCCGCCATTGCCACAGGCCCCCTTGTCGTGAAGAATCCGGGTGAGGCTGTAGAGGGCGAGCATCGACAGCATGAAGTAGGCCCAGAGGCCGGTCGACAGGAGCCCGGTCAGGATGAACGAGATCCCGAAGCCGGTGGTCAGCATGGCGTAGACGATGACGCCCATGAAGGCGCAGCCGGCGCGCACGGTCGAGGTCAGCGNGGAGCCCGGTCAGGATGAACGAGATCCCGAAGCCGGTGGTCAGCATGGCGTAGACGATGACGCCCATGAAGGCGCAGCCGGCGCGCACGGTCGAGGTCAGCGTCTCCTTCCGGCCGTTGTACCAGAGCCCCAGCAACCAGACGGCGCCGAGGGTGAAGGCCACAAGGCCGGTCCCTGTCTCACCGAGCGCCCGGTCAAAGGCGCGATAGCCGAGGCTGTCGAATGTTCGACTGGGATGGAGCAGCGTCAGCCCGAACCCGAGCAGCAGCCATGCCGAGAACCATTCCGGCACCCGGCTGTGGTTCTTCCGGCTGATGGAGATGAAGATCACAGGATTGCTCCCGGTATCGCCAGTTCCAGAATTGCGAGGAAGGCGAGGAACACCGCGACCAGGCAAAGCGTCCAGCGCCAGACGCTCACGGCTTCACCTTGTCGATCTGCCGCTGCAGATGCGGGACGACGAGATCAGCGATCTTGCTGTCCGACAGACCGAGACGCTTGACGGTGTCGGGCACCGACGACTTCACGTAGGCGATCGCCGCACCCGTTGCGTCTGACGTGACCGCAGGCATGGTCCGCGATCCCCCTGCCCGGGCAATGGCCGTCAGCGCCGCGTTCTCCAGTGCCGACTGCAGGAGCTTCGCCCGGGCCTCGTCCTTGATGACGTTGTTCGCCTTCAGCCAGGCGATGGCTGCCGGGATGGCAATCGTGGTCAGCACCGTGGCGAGCAGCGGCAGGATGACGGCGAGCGTGATGTCGATGGCGTTGTCCATGGATCAGATCTCCTGCTGTGCGAGGGACTGTGCCGCCAGCACGTCGGCATAAGCGGCGGACGCGGCAGCCAGGGCCGTCGCGGTATCGGTGGGCGGATCGGCGCAAATGCGGGTGACGACGAGATGCGCGTTCCACTCGGCGCCGATCAGCTGCGGCAACAGCGCAGCCTGCTGCGACAAGACGACGAAGGCGGTGTGCGCCAGCGGCTCGAACTGGCAGATCCGGGCGAGCTGCGCGGACACCGGAACCGGGATCTGCGGATTCACCGTCGTGCATGCGGAGAGAGTGGCGGCACAGGCCACCAGTGCAATCGGCTTCATGGCCGGTGTTCCTTTCGGGAGTTCAGACGATGTCGACGTAGCGGCCGGAAACCCAGCCGAGATAACCGCCCGGCGACCGGGCCTGATACCAGCCCTCGTCACGGTCGATGACGGCAATGGCGGTGCCGCGAGGCAGACCGCCAATGATGTCGCCCATGGGGGAGCGCCGGAAGTTGAGCCAACCGGCCGTGACGACGCCGCGGAGTTCCATCGCCTCCGGCTCACCCTGATCTGCCTCGACGGGCTCCTCGACCGGCTTCGGCTTCGGGCCCTCGCCTGCCAGGATCTGCTGCACCGATGCCCGCATGAAATCGCCGCAGACCTTCGCGCCGACGAGATCGGGGAACGGCGGGAGGCGGGTGAAATCCCACTTTCCGCGCTGGGCGATCCCGAGGTTCGATTGCACCTCGGCGTGCGACAGGACCGTCTTTGGCGTAACCTTGATGCCGTACCGCTGGCAGAGATCGGCAACGGTCGCGACGAATGCATCCCACTGCGGCCGGGTCATCGGGTATCGGCCAGCATCGAACGGCCGCTCGACGGCGCCCGCCATGCATGCCATCGAGACACCGATCGAGCCCGTGTTGCAGTTGCGCGTATGCGCGGCATAAGCACCGCGGATCGGCGCTGCATTGTCGGACACGGAGCGGTCACCACGGACGAGGTTGCCGTCGCCTTCGATGATGAAGTGGTAGTGCTTCCGGTCGAGCCATGAGGCGTCATGCGCCCCCGCTGACCAGTGGCACACTATTCGCTGCATGGATGCGTTCGGCATCCAGGATGCGGGAACGGTCATGGCGATCTCCAGACGAGAAAAGGCCCGCCAAGCGATTGCCGGGCGGGCACATGAAAAAGGCGCCTCGCGGGCGCCGGGTTGATTACCGGTGGATGGAGTGCGACCTATGTGACCAGGCTTGGAGATTCGGGCGCATGGCAATAGTTCGGAACGTGCTGGAAGGGCCTACCTTCCTTCGACCCCCATGGTTCTACTCAAGGGACCCCATGGAAGGCGCACCGCGCGACGGCACCAAGATCGAGATACTCGACGAAGGTCATCCAGAGTGGCTCATCGGCTGGTATGATGCCGACCACGGCTATTGGACAAACGGAGAGACACAGATCGACGGGGAACTCTTCCAACTCTGGCCAGCGGCTTGGCGAGAACTCACCACTGCCGAGTGAGGGCCCGCCACCCAATTTTCCTCTGCGACGCGCTAGAGTTGAAGGCTCCCACCTTCTTGGACGACTGAGCCCGCCATGCCGGCAGGCTTGCCACAGAGAACGCGATCCCGCGTGCGGGTGGAAAGCTGGCGGGGATACGATGGTAGAAATGGCCGGTGAACTAGACTTCTGGAACCGTTGGGCTGCCGAAGAATGCTCGTGCGTCAACTATCAGGCAGTGCCGAGCCACGTTTGGCCTCTAGAGGTCGTCCGTATGGCATCCATCCTCGCCGATCGACGCGAACTTGCCGCAACTCCGTCTACGGAGATATTTGCGGAGGGCGTCTCAGATCGAGATGAGGGGCGCCGCCTTGTGGCACAAGTGTCAAATGCTCATTCGGTGAGGATAACCGATAAGAGTAGCATCCGAGATCTGGCACTCGCCGCGCTATGTCGAACGCCGATCGAGTTTATGACTGAACGCTTTAGTGAATTCGGCTTTCGAACTCCTGAGGTTAGCTCGACTTGGGCGGATTTTAATTTCGATGCAGCCGTTGACCGCTTCACGATAGACTCGGTGAAAGCACTCACGCTTAGGGGCCAAGAGTTACAGAGCGTTGCGGGCGCCTACACCGATGCCGACACAATACCTTTGTTTATCTCCACGCAACAACCGTCGGAGCGGATCGGACGTGATGGGAATTACGGTAATGTGGGAGACCATTTCGGCTTCCATCTGATCAAACGCCTGACGGGACGCGACGTACATCCAGTGGGGGTCTGGGTGGAGAAAGACAGACCCGTCGTGATGACAGTTGGGTCGATAGTTGATCACGCCAGGGACCGAGGTCTTGTGTGGGGCTCCGGATGCATTCAACCCTTGCTCTATCGCGAGAAGCCGGTCTCGACCAAATCGGTCTATCTCGGGGTTAGAGGTCCCAGAACTCGCGAACAGCTGATCCGAAAGCATGGCGTGAATCCCCGCGTTGTGGGGGATCCGGGACTGTTCATTTCCGATTTTCTCCCGGAGCAGCAAATCGAACCCGATATCGATATCGGCTTTGTGGTTCATAACGCCGACAAGGAAGTATTCGACCACGCATATCCGGGCGTGTTTAAAGTCCGAAACTACGAATCTCTCCAGAGCTTCATCGAGGATTTCGCCAGGTGCAAAGCGATCGTATCGACCGGTCTTCACGGGAGCATCTTCTCGCACGCTTCAGGAAAGCCATGCTTGTCCGTCAAACTAGGGGATCGATTAACCGGGGGCGACTTTAAATTTCACGATCATGCCCAATCCCTAGGCTCCTATCTGACTGACGTGAGACTGGACCTCTCGGGCTGCCCAAGCCTAAACGAACTGGACTGGCGGGAATTGATCGCAAGCGCGTGGCAGCCTAGCGCAATTCCAACACGCGATCGCCTCTTGGAAACTTTCCCATTTGCTATCCATTAGAAATGGATATTATTGCACAATTAGGGTAAAAATGAATAGTTTAACCGTATTTACGGCAGCTAATAAGCTGTATGAGCCTTTCGTGGCTCCCTACATTACCAGCACGCTGCTTCACAACGAGAATACAACAGTCGAAATCTGCCTGGAAAGCGTCTGCGAATTTCGCGCTGACAATGAGAAGTCAGTCGAGATACTCCACGATATGTTTGATGATAGATTTCACTTACGAGAAGCCGATTTCTCAAGATATCCAGCTAATCACATCAGATTTCTCGAAACGCCGTCCGTTATCTCTGATTACACCTACGTTGGTGACATAGATATTTTAATCCTTGAGGAGATAGCAAGCATTCATCTCCGCAACATGCAAAGGACTAATCTCCCATACAGCAATATAGTCCGTCCGGGCAAGGAACGAATGTCAGGTCTGCATTTCACGAAAACCGCCGACCGATATCCGCTTTGTATACTGAGCGATGACAAGCTAAATCTAAGCGACGAAGAGATTTTGTATTGGCAGGTGGCGGCTCAAGGGGGTTCCCTGCCCTCCTCAGATGATACCTTTCGCCCGCTGCACGGCTACCATCTAAGCCTGCAGCGTCAGCCAAGACCGACCGGGATTTCATGGGGATTCAGAAACAATCTGCCCCAAATCGAGTATTTCAATTCGTACCTTCGCTTGCGGGACCGGGTTGAGTGGCGATCTGCTCTCTCGGCGTTCGACCCTCGATACCTCATGCTTCTCGCGATTTTGGACGTCGCCCTCGGCTTTATGCATCCATCTGAGGACCTCGCGCTGCTACCAAAATACACCGCCCGACGCCTTTTTGAGGCAATGAAGCCTCTTTGAGTTTCGGCCCGGACAGCATTCTCCCCAGTCTTCCGAGCGCCCCGACCCCGTCCAAAAGTTGACGATGTGCGCGGGGCTCTCCGGTGTTCAACTGCTCGCGATGAGGCAGTAACGGTCACGGTTCAGAATTCGGCGGATTTCAACAACTCTGAGGCGCGAGCTTCGCCATATGTGCCTGAGAGCAGGTGCTGGACCTGGTAGAACCCCTGGTCTGCCTCGTTGAGCTCCGAGGCTTCCCGAAAGATTCGGCGATCCCTGTTTGTCTGCTGCGCTTCAACGAGTTCAAATGTTTCATACTCCTCGTCAGTCATCGCCTCGAAAAGCGCCTTCTTGCTGTAGCGTTTCGGCAAGGCCGGCTGCGGCTCGGGCTCGATCACCGGTGGCGCTGCGAACGTCTGGCCATCGTGGCTCCAGCCGATGCCGACGTCCTCGCCGCAAGGGATGCTGCCCTCGATCTTACCCATGATGACGTTGACGACCGCGCCGTCTTCGATGATCGCGCTACGCATCAGCGATACTCCCGAATGATGACTAGGCCGGGAGCGCCAGCGCCTGACGAACACCCGCCCGTCGCGCTGCCAATCCGGCTTCCGCCGCCGCCGCCCGCACCGTAACCGGATGCGTCTTCTCCAAACGCGGCGCTGCTGGTGGCGCCTCGCGCAACACCGCCACGTCCGGCTGACCCGTACGGAGATACCCCCCCATCGGATGAGACTGCCATCATTATGCCAGCGCCGGCGGTCGATCCGATTGCGATCCCTGCCGATGTCGGATGACTAGAGATGTTAAGTGTTCCGCCAGAAGATCCCGAGGCGATTGGGCCAGGGGCAGAACCAATCGTATTGACACCGCCTGATCCGACCCCCGCCACACCCCCGTTGCCTGTTAGAGTATGCACCCCGTCGCTGTAGGATGAGTCACCGCCGTTGTTGCCGTTTTTCGACACGCCACTGTTAGACGTGGCCGCCGCCCCACCAGCTCCAATCACAATTATAGCTGACGTGACCGCGCCAAGTTCCTTTAACCGAATTGCGCGCCCCCCCGCATTTCCTCCAGACGCCGATGCAGCTTGATCTGTGCCGGTAGTAGCCCCCGCCCCACCCGAAGCGCCTGCACCGATCACTACAATTTCCGCGGCCTTCGTCGCGGTATCATACGTATGAGTGCCAGACGTGGTGATGTGCGTGACCTTGTGAAGGTTGCCGACAGCGCCAAGAGCAAGTCGCAGAGCGGCAGCATTCGCGCCGACATTGTCTCCGTTCAGATCCAACTTGGCGTTGTCTGCCTCATCCACGTAGGAGACATCGGCCTTGCCGTTCTCCAGAGCCGATAAATCGGTTGCGACATCACTGGCCCCCCTCTCAATTTCGGATGCCTGATAGGCAAGAAGCGTCCTCACCTGATCGAGGGTAAGCTTGACGCTTTCCCCCTCCTTGGATGTCGGGAACTCATGCTCCAGGCTGGGAAACGATGTGGTCGGAAGCGCGCTGATCCGGGTCATGCCGTCACCGTCGCAAGAATGTCAAAAGACGTTGCGTAGTCTCGTCCCAACGTCAGGGAGGCCCCGTAACGGTTTAAGGAGTTGCGGGTGATCTGAAAGTCGTGGTCGTGTACCTGATTGGCTGCGAACTGGCCGCCGGCCGCTGTACCCGACGTTCCGATTGACGTGGGGTAGACGCTCATCACGGGGGTACGAGCGAGGTTCCAAGACAACTGCGCGACCCGGGAAGCTAGGTTCGCCGCCGAGCTGGTCGTCATATTTCCTTCGTTGGCGATCTCGGTCAGGATCCGGGACTTGTTCACCAGGTTCGTGATCGTCGCGATATTGGACGAATTGGTGATGATCCGGGCCACCAGCATGTCGTCATACGTGCTGTCCAGAAGCGGGTTCGCCTCGACATAGAGTGATGGGTTGTAGTCCGTGTCGCTCACGTCGTTCAGCGAGAATCCATCCGTCGGGTTCCAGCGCAGGTGATAGGTCTTGCTGGAGACTGTCGCGAAATCCTCCTGGACCGTCGTCACGGGGAAGATGCCCCGATGGAGGAACGTCACGCCTCCAGGCACCCGAACCGTACCTGTCGCCGGCGCGGTGACGACGATCTTGCCGTCCACATTCTGCACCTCCGGGAAGACCGGAAGCCTTGCCCGTGCCTGGCTTACCAGCAGATAGTTCTCGGGATCGCCGCCGCCGGTCGCCGCCTCGATTAGAGCGACGATCGCCTCACGAAGCTGAGTGAATCGGTCGTCGGTCTGGATGATGCCGGCGTGGTCGATGACTTCCCCGATTTCGGACTCAAGCCTGTAGAACAGGCCGTTGAACAATCGCTGGTCAGCCGGGCCACAAGGAAACCCGTTCTGTCGCTCGTCGCTCGTCGGATATCGACGGTCGGCCGAGGAGGAGAACGGCGTGTCAAATTTCGCCATGGGTCGCAATCCTAACAGTCATAGGGACGTACATCGATTTCGCACATCCAGTCCGCGCCAATTCCGAGGCTGTCGGTCTCGATCGGGACATCTTCTTCAGTCTCGATCGGCTGGTCGTTTTCGGTCAGGAGGATCGTCCCCTCACCACCCTCGCCTTCGCAGAAGCCGCCCCATCCCTCGCCAAAGCCGAAAGCTCGGATCGATCCGAAATGGAAGCGGAGGGCGATGCCGAGACCGATCGGCATGAGGCGGGGATAGACTTGGATGAGACCGAGCTCGACGTCCGTGAGATCGCGACCCGGGGTCACGATCACGCGCCCCCGACCGGCATCCATGATCTTGGCGGCGTCGCCCCAGAAGATTTTCAGGGCCTGGGTCAGCGATGCGCGGTCGAACAGCGCCAACATCTGGAACCGGCGCACTTTCAGGAACCGCCGGTAGATCTCGTCGTCGTCGATGAAGACGGTGGATATGCCGAAGTCGACGCAACTCTCCCATGTGACCCCGGAGCAAAAACCGAGGACTGGTTGGTTGAAGTCGTTCCCGTCGGGGCAGTCGAAACCGAAGACGGGCTGAACGTCGCAGACGCAGTGGTCGCGCGGGAACCCCATCCGCTTGCCGATCAGAGTTAGCTGGTCGCCGACCGCGGTATCGATGTCGAAGTAATCCGGCAGCGTGTAGATCGCCTGCTGCACCATCTCCACCTGCCGGAGGTAGGTGCGGATCAGATGGAGGAGCTTCGGGCTCTCGCGGTACTGCGTCAGAACCTTGTCAATGCGCGGCTCAACCCTTTCGAAGTCTTCCATCAGGCGACCTCGACCACCACGCTCGTCACCTGGGCGATTTCAAAGAAGCTGTACGGGATACCGACGCCCTCGGTGGATGGCTCCCCGTCCTTGACCCCGCTGATGCTCAGAACTTCGACGTTGGAGAACAAGCCCTCAAGGAAAGTCCGCACGAAATGCGGGGTAATGGCCTGCCCATTGGCTGGACGAGTGTCGATGCCCGTCAGGAATGTGTACAATGCTTCGCGGATGGCGTTGCTGGAAGGCGGCGGGCAGCCGTTCCGGTCTGCAGAGACGCGCACCCGCACCGTCACGACGGTCTCGACCTCGATCGGTCGAACCATACGCAGCGCGCGGCAGAAACCATCGTCGTCGAACGAAAGCTCGGTGTTCCCATAAGTCGAAACGCCAGGGATCACGAACTGATTGATCGCTTCGGCAATGTCATCGTCATCCCCGCCGAGCGCTGCGACGGCCACGGTGTTGGGCGTCAGACCTAGATCATCGATCTCGGGCGTCTCGTTGACGAATACCCTCGCGAAGGTCACGCCGGGGACGTTTTTCACCGCTCGGAACAGATCCGCGAGATTGATGCGCGCGGTCGCGTCGTTGGTGATCAACTGCCGCAGGTTGCTGTCGCTCTCGGTCTCGTTCCGGCGAATGAGTCGGATCCGGCCGAGGATATCGAGCCGCGACCCTTCGGCCTGATCGGGGTCGTAGGACTGGTACACGTCCTGCGCCAGTTCCCAGAGCTCGGTGATGATGTCCGCCATGAGTCCATTCAACTGGCCAAACGGGCTCTGCGGCGTCTGGATCACGCCGGGCGCGAATTCGGTCACCATCTGCTGTTCGAGCTCGGCCAGGGTGGTCGCGAGGTTCTTGCGGACGAAGCCGGTGGGCTGGACGCCATATGTCGACATCAGATCGAGGTCTCCGTGTCATATTCGGTCGCGAGCGTGGCGCGGGTGACGTTGATCCCGCGGAGCGCGCTCAGCGAGGACGCGCGACAAAATCGAAGCTGACGGCATCCGCATCGGCATCGAAAGGAAAATCCGCGAGCAAAACGGCTCCGGTCGCGAACCCGCTATCTCGTTCAGCGAGGCGGCGAGGCTCTACGAACTGAAGGGAGGCGAAGCCCGGTTCCTCGCGAAGCCGGTCGCCCATCTGGGCCGCCTTCGGATCGACGATATCGGGCAGGCGGAGATAGACGACGCCGCCTTGCGCGCCTACCCGTCCGCAGCGACAGCAACCCGCCGCCGCCAGTTCTACGCTCCCGTCCTCGCCGTGCTGCGCTCCAATGGGCAGAACCCATTCGTGAAGCGTCCCGAGGACAGCGCCAAGCGCACCTACTTCTTCCTGCCGAAGCAGGCGAACGCGATGGTCGAGACAGTCATGCGCGGGCGGTGGCCAAACCCATGGACCCCTGCCCTCGTCACCTTCCTGTTCGGCCAAGGCGTCCGTGTCTCGGAAGCGCTGGCGATCGACGGCCGGAACGACATTTCGCTCGAGCATCGCTATGCGATCCTGCGCGACCCGAAGAATGGACTGCAGCGGACCGTGACGCTGATCCCCCGCGTTGTCGCGGCGCTGTCGGCCATTCCCAACCTCGGGGACCCTGGCCCGCTCTTCCTGCGGTATGACGGGCGCCCCTATGCGCAGCGGGAGAACAGCGGCAATCCGCTCCGGTTCTGGGGTGCCGCCTGCAAGCGGCTCGAGATGGACGAGCACCTGTTCACCCCGCACACTGCCCGGCACTCCTGGGCGACGTGGTTTCATGCCCAGACGCACGACGTGGTTCGCCTCAAGGACGAAGGCGGATGGCAGTCGAACGAGTGGCAGCGCTACGTGAAGCTCGGCACGCCGGAGCTTGGCGCCGACGCCTGGAAGCGCGGCTGGCGGTTCAAGAACGAAACGGGAAGAGACTCTGCGGATTTCTTGCGGAAACGAGGCTGAAAATGGCGTCTGTTCACGGTACGGGCCGAAACCTCGCGTCACATGGTGGGTTGACTAACCCTATGAGAACAGGCAATTCCCGTCCCCGGAGAGGTGGCCGAGTGGTCGAAGGCGCTCCCCTGCTAAGGGAGTATACGGGAGACCGTATCGAGGGTTCGAATCCCTTCCTCTCCGCCACGCAACCCTTAGAATCCTATATTTCCTAGGCATTGCGAGAATTCTACTCACCAGTTGGCGCTGACCTGACTGACCGTTCGTGACGGCTAGTGACGGGAAACCTGCGCTTTGTCGTGCCAAGGCGATGGGGTAGCTTCCATGCCGAACCGGAGGAAAACCAGTGAATCGTGCTCTCGCATCAACATTGTCTGCTATCAACGGACTGGTAGCTTTGGTCATCGTCCTAGTTGGAGCGGTGGCAGGATATGGTCTTGCTGGGCAATCGGCGGCAGGCGCTTTGGTCGGAGCCATTGGAGGCTTCGTCATTGCAGCCGTATCTTGCGGCGTGATCGCCTATCTGACGCTGATCGAACGTCATCTTGCACAGATCGCGGGTCAGCCACTGTCGAGAAGTCTGGTCAATATTCCGAAGGCGGACAATCGCATCGAAAATCCGAAGGCGGACAATCGCATCGAACCGACACTTTAGCCGTGAACACCTTCCATTCGCGCCCCGACTTTATGCCAGAATTGCTCTCTAGCGGCCCTTTCCCACGCCACAGAATCTCGCTGCGATGCTCCGTATAGGAGCGCTTTCGACGGCACACGCCGCAACAATGGCTCTGCAACGTACTCCATGAACCGCTCGGCGGCATTCAGGTGGTTCCCGTGAAAGAAAATGCGGAGATCGTCAGACCGAAAAGTGCGGTCCTCGCGTGTCGTGGCATGGAAGATCACCATCTGCATCAAAGCCCGACCGCTAATCCTTATGCCGTTGGTATCAGTCGTTACAAACGGTTCGGGTTGCAAACCGTTCGTGAATTCTAGCTGCGCAATGCGCTCAACCGGCTTTGCGTAAACTCTCATCCGCCCAAATTTCTTCTGAAAGCGTTTTGCGCAGACATAGAGGATAAACCCATCATCGCTAAACATAAAAATTAAGGGTTTAGGGAAATTTGAAAAGAAAATCTTGGTCATCGACCGCCATCCAATAACAATCTGTATTTATCTGCCGCTATGTCCTCGCCGTCGTTTTCATAGATTTCGTAGTCGATTACGATATTCCGAGCTTGCTTCGATTTTTCGGCACTTTCGAGTTCATGGAGCTTTGCAAGCGCTGTGGCTATATTGCTCGCCTCGCTCGCGGACAGGTCACCCGACGCGAGCGCCTCCCGAATGTCCGCAGCCGTCACGGCGTCGAATTCAATCGTTCGCTGGGGAGGGAGAGCGTGCGCCAGAACGCACTCGACAGCCCAACGCTCGCCTGCATGAACAGCCTGCGAGAGCCTTTCGATAGCGACAGGCCCCATGGCGCGGAGTTGCGTCAGCAATTGGCGGGGAGCTTTACCACGAGCCCCTACGGGCCGGCCTCCGTTTCCCGGTGTGAAGCGCCCTGAGGCGTCCCGTCCGTCCATCGCTACACCCATTGGACGGGGACGCCGCGAGAATGGAGCCATGCCGCGAGATCGGCAGTGCGTGTATGCGACGCCCATCCGACGCGCTCGCAGCTTGGGAAGCCGTAGAGGCGTCGCCAGTTGGTGAGCAACTGCTTCGATGCTCCGAGCGCCGTTCCAAGCTCTGCGCTCGTCACCACCTCCCGCGTAGGCAGCGCAACCGTGTTGGGAAGCTGCGGGCCACGCCGGGTCATTTTTTCCCGCCCATCAGTAGGTCGAACCCTTGCTCAGGGGACTGGAGGCCAGCCGCCATCGCGACTGCGGCACAAACGCTCTGAATAAGATGCCTGGACGCGGCAACTTTATCCCGACGTGCTTTGTGAAGATCAAGAGCCGCGCGAGCCGCTTCGAGCGCAGCCGCTTCGTCCGGTCCAGCTGCTACGGGATCGTCGAGCGTAGGACGGCGCTGGTAGGCCGCCTGCAACCCGCTTCGGTATATATGCCCCACAAGGAGGTGGCGCTCGACCAAGGCGTCCCAAAGAGCGGCAGGGAGATCAGGGTACGCTTCCCTGCCTGCCTGCAAAACGGCACTCGTCATCTGCACATTGGCAGTCTGGACGAAACGAGCCTGACCCGATGGCGGCAAGTCTTTAAATGCAGTGCGAAATTCCCCGTAAAGCGTTGGGCAACCGGGTATGGGCGCCATCGCCGTTGCGTTGGCAGCCGCGATGGCCGCGTTTTCGCTCCTAGCGCTCGCGGCCACATCTTGAACGGCCGATGCAAGTGCACCGCTGGCACATGTGCGGACGCGCTCGTTTCGCGCATCGGTTTTGAGGGTGGCATCAGCGGCATTTGCTTGGGCTGCAAATTGATCGAGCGCGGCCGCAAGGTGGGTCAGCGGCTTTT
>NZ_JAZHLI010000085.1:0-13088 GCF_036549475.1 Aurantimonas sp. A2-1-M11
CGATGGTAGGTCACGTGGATATCCTCATTGCTTGCACCGTGGTCACCACACCACGCCGCAAAAACAACGATCTCATCCAAAGTTCGCAAGGCGGCTCACGCCGGAGGCACACCCTTTAACGGGGGATTTCAACAACATACGTGTTCGCAGTTTTGTTCTGACCGGCGCACCAAAAACCGGCACCGTTCAGAATAGAACCCCGAACCGATCCCCCGGTAGCCCTCGCATTCTAGGCCAACGTGATGGCGCGCGCAGCCGAAAGCCGGAGATCCACCTTCGTCGAGCGACCCGGTGTGACTGCCGTGGCGTCGTCGGTTGAGATCCTTCTGCAGCTGAAGAAAACCCGTTGGCCGCCTCACACCCCCCTGTTTCAGTGCGATCGGCGACTTACCGTGCCCACCCACGTCGAGATCCCCATGCCGGGCCACAGGTGATGCTGATCCACACCGCGGCGGCTATCAACGCGGCGGGGCGCCGCTACTCGATCACGTAGCCCAGGGCACGATACCCCGCCCGTCGCTTCCCTGCCATCCGGGCGAGGACGGGAACCGTCTGATCGACATAGTCCACGACGAGAACATCCCTCTTTCGGTCGTGCTCGCGATGCAGTCGGCCAACATACTGCGCCAGTGTTCCCTTCCAGGCGATCGGCATGGTTAGGAACAACGTGTCGAGACGAGCATCATCGAAGCCCTCGCCGATATAGCGGCCCGTCGCCAGGATCAGCCGCTCATCGTCATCAGAGACCTTCAATGCGCGGCTGGCAGACTTGCGGTCCTTCGCCGACAGCCCACCGCGCAGAACCACCAGATTGCTTACGAATGGGGAGAACCTCTTCTGAAGATAATCGAGGTGGTCTTTCCGCTCCGTCAGAACGACGGGCGAGCGCTTTGCCTCAAGCGATTTCAGCACATCATCGAAGATCAAATCATTCCGACCATTGTCCTGCGCCAGCGCCGCATAGATCGCAGGCATCGACGGCCGTTCGGCGGAGGCCAGCGACGCCGGGAGTTCAAACCGCGTTGAGCGATTGCGAGCGCGATGGCGGATATTACGTTCGGCGGCTTGAACCCGCGCATCGACCCTATGGCGGACCGGACCGCATTGCATGAAGATGATCGGATGGTGTCCGTCTTTCCGGGCAACGGTCGCCGACAAGCCGACTACGTATCGTGCCTTTGACCGCCGGGCGACAAGCTCAAAACTGGCTGCGGGCAGGTGATGGCACTCATCGATGATCAGATGGCCGTAGTCAGCAACGATATCCCCCACTTCTCCTTTGCGCACTAGGCTCTGGATGAGCGCTACATCGATGACACCCTTCGGCCTCCTCTTCCCGCCGCCAATAATGCCGATCTGCCTTGGATCTACCTGCAAAAAGGCTCGTAGACGTTCAACCCATTGATCGAGCAGTTCTCGTCGGTGGACCAGAATGAGCGTGTTTCGGGCACGGTGCGCAACGAGCGCCGCCGCGACGACCGTTTTACCAAAGGCAGTCGTCGCGGCGAGCACTCCGTTCTCATGCGCGACGAGAGCATCGAACGCCGCCAACTGCGGCCGTCGTAACTCGCCCTGGAAGGATATGCCCGCCGGAAGTTCTGCGCCGATTTCGCGCAGGTCCTCCAGATCGGTAACGGCGCCATAGCTTTTTATGAGATCGATCGCCTCCTCGAGGCAACCCCGAGGAAGCGCGACATGCTGTGCATATAGTTCGGCGCACGAGACAATCCGAGGCTTGCCGAACGTCGGCAACCGCATGGCCTGGGCGCGGTAGAATTCCGGGTTCTGGAAAGCGGCCACACGAACAAGCTGTGCAATCATCGCCGGCGGAAGGCCTGCCCTGTCGACGTAGACCTGGTCGGCGACCACAATCCGTATGCGGCATGGTATTGTAGCCTCAATACGCGGTGGCGCACTGCGGCGCGACGGCGACATCTTCCACGGCTCGATGGCGTGTTCGTCGTCGACCGGCATACGGACGCCCAGGACCCGGCCCGACAGCTCCGCCTCGTCTGCAATGCGGACGACCATGTCGGCCGACAGTCTGGGTAAGGATGACAGATACGCCCATTGGTCGTCGTGAGGTTGCAGATCCTTGTCGACGAAAGCGCTGTTGCCACTCTCACGTGCCCTTCTCTGCAGCGGCAGTGCAATCAGATTGCCAAAGCCGCCAACGGGCATCGTATCTTGATTGGGAAAGAAGCGATCGTAGGAAGTGAAGCCTATCTCTGGGCGCTTTTCCATCGTTTCCGTGATCAAAGCGGAGCCCATCTGCCTGGCGGTTTTTGCCGGAACAGGTTCGGAGAAGAATATCCAGACATGGCCACCATTCCCCGACCTCGACCGCTCCAGCGCGGCGGCGACTCCTTTCTCGTGACAGGTGTCGAGCAGGGCCCTGGCGTCTTCCGCCCAACTGCCATTGTCGAAGTCGGCGGCGAGGAACCAGCATGTCTCGTCTTGCAGCAATGGATACACCCCGGCGACAAAGTCGCCCGAGCGGGCATCGCCGCCACGCAGATGCTTTTCGATGATGTCCTCGGATGGCGGGACAAACGCCTGATGCGGACATTCTCCGCATTTCACCTTCGGCTTGCTGCAAATCCCCTTCACCCACTCGTTCGAGCAGGCTGGCGAATAACCTGAGCGTCCGGCCTTCCTGTTTTCCCATCGAAGCGGGAAGACATCGGGACGCCCGGCGAATAGACGGCGAAACAATTCGATTTTCTCGCCCGATGACGACCTGTTGGTGACAGGGGCATACGCAAAGGGAGCCCGCTCGGAAGCGTTGCAGTCGGATATCGGCTTCTGCTCGAGTGCTTCTAGTGCTCGCGTAAGCGCCAGCCGCTCTTCATCCAGATCAGCGAGCCGCTGCCGAATGTGCGCGATTTCACCAGGAACTTGGTCAGCCAAGATCGCCTCGTGTCTCTACGTCCCATTGTTGAACAAGATATTCTAAACCACGTCGAGCTTAAGACGGGCGACACATAAGCGGCAGCTTTTTCATAAAGACCTGTAGGGGACTGTACCGCAGCTTCCTCAACGGCCATGCTGGCGACGCTATCAACGCTCCTCGTGGCCGCCGCCCACAATCTGCGACTCGTTCTCACCGTCCTGGCGCTGTGGCTTGTCCAGTTCCTGCAAGCAAGCCGGCCAAAAAAACGGCGAAACTGGATACGTCCGAACGACTCCCAGGTGCGTCTCTTGAATGGCTGAGCCATTAGTTAGGGCGTACTACCTACGTGAAGGCGCAGACCCGACCGAGGACAGGACGGGCCAGGCGTTCACCCCCGGTGCAGCAACGCCAGAGCCTCGCCCGCAAGGGCGCGAGTCAACCGATCTGCAGGGACAGGGCGGCCGAGCGCGACAGATTGCCCCGACCAGAGCGACATGAACTCGCCGGAACCGCTCGGCTCCGTCCCCGCCCGTAGTGGCGCGAGCGCCCCACCGGCCAGCGGAAAGGCCGGCGCAAGCGCTGAGATCGGTCCGACCTCGCGCACCGCCCGGTTGACGATGCTGCGCGCCGGGCGCCCGGTGAACACGTTGGTTAGCGCGGTATCGCTAGCTCTCGCCGACGCAAGGGCGCGGCGATGGGGCGGGGCGATCGTCGATTCCGGGCAGAACAAGTAGGCCGTGCCGATCTGCACGCCCGAAGCGCCGAGCATGAACGCCGCCGCGATACCGCGCCCGTCGGCGATGCCGCCGGCCGCGATCACCGGAACATGCACCGCATCCACCACCTGCGGGACCAGAGACAGTGTCCCGACCTGCGTCGCGACGTCATCTGTCAAGAACATGCCGCGGTGCCCGCCCGCCTCCGAGCCTTGAGCGATGATCGCATCGCAGCCCTCTGCCTCGAGCCGGCGAGCCTCATCGACGGTGGTGGCCGAGGACAGGATCTTCGCGCCGCTGGCGACGACACGGCGCAGCAGCTTCTGGTTGGGCAGGCCGAAGTGGAAGCTTACCACTTCAGGGCGGAGTTCCTCGACCAGCCCGCAGAACGTCTCGTCGAAAGGCGCGCGGCTCGACACCGGCGCCGGTACATCCGGGTCGAGGCCCACCTCGCGGTAGTAGGGCGCGAGGTGTCGCCGCCATTCTGCTTCCCGCGCGGCGTTCGGTTTCGGAGCGCTGTGACAGAAGAAGTTGATGTTGAGCGGCTTGTCGGTCCGCTGGCGGAACAGCCGCACCTGCGTGCGCATGTCGTCGGGGCCGAGCAGCGCGCAGGGCAGCGAACCGAGGCCGCCGGCTTCGGGGACCGCCGCGGCAGGTCCGCCAGGCCTGCACCTGCCATCGGCGCCTGGATGATCGGCGTCTCCACGCCGAAAAGATCCTGCAGTCGTCGGTCGGGCCACATGGCATTCCTCCGAAGGCTTGTGACGGTCACGTCAGACAGATCGGCGGGCCGCCGCGCAAAAGTCTGCATGAAGCCCCCGTTCGCTGAATTCAAACGTGGATCCGTTCATGTGGACGATCGTCCACTCCTGTTTACTAATTTCGACCCACCAGCAGCATCAGCTACCCTAACGCAGCATTGTTATTGCGCCAGCAGCCAGCAGTCAGCAGTCAGCAGCGCACCGAGGCGCAGTGTTTCTGCGACGAGCATGTCCAGATCCTCGCGCCGGGTCCGATGATTGTTGACCGCCACCCGCAGGCAGTGCTCGCCATGGACGGTCGTGTCCGAAAGGGCCGCGATCCCCTCCTCCTGAAGCCGCAGCATAATCTCGATGTTCAGCGCCTTCGAAGCAACCTCCTTCAGGCCCCGGGGGCGATAACGGAAGCAGACGATGTTGATACTTGTCGGCGCGACCAGTTCGAACAGGGGTTCTTCCTTTATCAACCGGCTGAGATGGTGCGCTTGCGCTATGTTCTGGTCGATCAATCGGCCAAACTTTTCAATTCCATGTTCCTTGAGTGCCATCCAGATTTTCAAAGCCCGAAAGCCGCGCGTCGTCTGCAAGCCATATTCATGCAGCCATTCGGCCGATGCGAGGCCGCGCGGCGTTGACTCAAGATACTCCTGCGTGACGGCGAAGGCACCGCGGTGCGCGGAAGCATCTCGGATCAGGACGCAGCCGACTTCAAAAGGGGCATGCAACCATTTGTGCGGGTCGAGCGCCACGGAATCGGCGCGCGCGATTCCTGAGACGCGATAGGCATTCGCGGGCGCGATTGCCAGCAACGCTCCGATGCAGCCGTCTACGTGCAGCCAGAGAGCCTCTTCATCCGCCAGGCTCGCGAGTGCTTCCAGATCATCGATGGCGCCAGTGTTGACCGTGCCGGCCGCGGCTATCACGCCGGCTGGCTGACAGCCGGCCGCGCGATCCTCCGCAATTGCGGCGCGAAGCGCGGCGACATCGATCCGCAGCTCAGCATCCGAAGGGATCCGCCGGAGTGCCTTGTTGCCCAGCCCAAGCGCTTCGATTGCCTTGCGATGACAGCTATGCACCTGATCCGAAGCGTAGAAGCGCAGGGGCTTCTCGATCGCGCCGACGCCATGTTCGCGGACATCTACGCCCGCCTTGACGTTTCGCGCTACCGTGAGAGCGATCAGGTTGGCCATCGAACCGCCGCTGACCAGGGTTCCGCTGGCCGGCGGAGGAAACCCGATCATCTCCTTGCACCAGTTCACGACCTGGCTGTCCATTGAAGCGGCGGCATGGTTGCCACCGCCGAGGTTCGACCCCTGAATGGCTGCCAGGAAGTCCGCCAACGCTCCGGTGAAATTGCTCGACCCCATATACCAGGACCAGAAGCGCGGATGGATGTTGCCCATCGGATAGGGCATCAGGTTCTCCGTAACCTGCCGGTAGACATCATCAAGCGGCATGGGATAGCGCGGCAGGAGCTCCTCAAACGCGGCCTTCACCCCTGCCGGCATTTCCTGCCACACGGGACGTTCCCGGACGTCGCGGAGATAACCGATCGAATCGTCGATCATTCGATGCGAAAGCGCCCGCACAGCGCTCCAGTCGATGGGATCGAGGGTTTCTTCGGCGATCGCTTGATTGCGCAGCGTATCCATCTTGTCTCTCCCTCGCTGCGCCTTTACGCGGCAGCAAGCTGGTATCCGGGTGTCGACGAGGAAAGGGCCCGTTCCTCGTCGTCCATGTCTGCCTCGATCCCATCGAAGAGCGGCGTCGTCATGTAGCGCTCGCCGGTGTCGGGGAGCATGCACAGGATGACAGAACCGGCTGGCGCTTGTTCGGCTATCTGATGGGCGACCGCGAAGCTGGCGCCGCCCGAGATTCCGGTAAGAATTCCCTCCCGTCGCGCGAGGGCTTTGGCCCACTTGATGCCTTCGGCGCCCGCGACAGGGGCCACTTCGTCGTAAAGGCTGGAATCGATTGCCTCTTGCAGGACGTGGGGAATGAAGTCCGGCGTCCAGCCCTGGATCGGATGTGGTTCGAAGGCGGGATGGCTCGAGGCCGGCGCGCCGCCGGGCTCTCGTTCCTGCAAATGTCCGCTGCCGATCAGTTGCGCATTGGCCGGTTCGGCTAGCACGATCCGCGTATCGGGGCGCTCCCGGCGCAGCACGCGACCGACGCCGGTAACCGTGCCGCCGGTGCCATAGCCGGTAACAAACCAGTCGAGCCGCGACCCGGCAAAATCATTGATGATCTCGCGCGCGGTCGTCGCCTCGTGAATGGCGGCATTGGCATTGGTCTCGAATTGACGCGCCAGGAACCAACCGTTCGATTCGGCCAGTTCGACGGCCTTCTTGTACATGCCGAAGCCTTTCTGGTCGCGCGGCGTCAGGACCACCTTGGCGCCGAGCATGCGCATCAGCTTGCGGCGTTCGACGGAGAAGCTGTCGGCCATAGTCACGACCAGCGGATAGCCTTTCGCCGCGCAGACCATCGCCAGACCGATGCCGGTATTGCCTGATGTTGCCTCGACCACTGTCTGGCCAGGGCTGAGGCTTCCGTCGCGCTCGGCCTCCTCGATGATGCTGAGTGCCAGCCGGTCCTTGACCGACCCGGCCGGATTGAAGGCTTCGACCTTGACGTAGATATGGATACCGGCCGGGGCGAGGTTGTTGACCCGGACTACGGGGGTGTCCCCGACGGTCTCCAGGACGCTGGCGAAAAGCTTGCCACGTCCCCGTGTTGTGCGCATCGTCAACGCGTCCATCATCTCGCTCCATTCAGTCGTCATTCGACCAATGCGAATCCGCGTGATCGGCAAACAGTCAGTGCTGGTGTTCGGGAGGCGCAAACAGGATCAGTTCGACCCGATCGCCGCCATCGACGTAAGCGTCATGCCCTGGCGGGATCTCGAAGAAGTCGCCCGTGCTGATGTGCGTCTTGGTGCCGGTATCGACCATGCGGACGACAAGCTTGCCGGAGATGCAGTAGCCGGTGTGTCGCATCGGACATGAGTCGGGCGAGCCGAGCAAAGGCTTTTCGTCAGCCTCCCAGGTCCAGCCGGGCTCGAAAATCGCGTGCATTCCCGTACTGCCGTCGGCCATCTTGACGATGGAGATGCCCCCGCGCTCCTTCATGTCGAGGCGCTGATCAGGCGTTTCAAATCGTCTTGTCTCTATCGCGTTGTCTTGCATCGTTCGCTCCGTCTTGCTTGAGTTTGCCGCGGGGAGGCAGTTGCACGGGTTGACCGTGTGGCATCCAGTTCGAGCAAGCTTGACGGAGTTCTGAAGAATTCCTGTAGAAGCCGACGATCGTGCGGTATGCTCCCGCATGACCTGGTCATTCGGTGACTTTCGACTCGACCCGGAGCGATTTCAGCTCAGCTTTCGCGATGAGCCAGTGCGTCTGGAGCCGCAGGTGCTGTCCCTGCTGATCCACCTTGTTCAAAACCGCGATCACATGGTCTCGAAGGACGAGATTGTTGCCGCAGTCTGGCAAGGTGAAGCCGTTTCGGATGCCAGTATTTCCAGTCGTATCCGTTCGGTCCGTCAAGCGGTCGGTGACGATGGTGCACGACAGGCCGTGATCCGCACGGTTCACGGTCGAGGATTCCGCTTCATTCCGGACGTGACGACCTCGACGCCCGGTCACGCCGTGTCGGAGAGTTTCTCCCACCGACCAGCAGGCCGTCCTGGTGGACGCCCCTCGATCGCCGTGCTGCCGTTCCAGCAACTCGGCATGTCGTCTGAGCTTGCCATTCTTGGCGACGCTATCCCGCACGAGATCATCGAGGCACTCTCGCGGCTGCGATGGCTTGCAGTAATTGCGCGCGGATCGACCTTCCGCTTCCGACAGGTCACCGCCGATCTCGATTTGGTGTCGACAGCACTTGCTGCGCAGTACGTCCTGTCCGGGGTGATCGAGAGGCCCGGCCGCACCATCGCGGTGACCCTCGAATTGACCGATTCCTGCTCCGGCGAGATCATCTGGGCTGACAGGCTCGCGGCTCGCATTGACGAAGTCGGCGACCTGAGGACGCAGATCGTCGCGCACCTGGTATCGGCGCTCGAGGCTCACATACCTTACAACGAGGCGCGCATCGCGCGACTGTGTGATGGGACCGGACTGGACGCCTGGGCGAATTATCACATTGGCCTCGGTCATCTCTATCGTTTCACTCCAGCCGACAATGCACTGGCAAAGGGTTACTTCGGACGGGCAATCACGGCAGATCCTCAACTTGCTCGCGCCCATGCGGGACTATCGTTCACCAGCTTCCTGGAAGCGTTCCTACGCCTGACACCGGATCCGGCATCGGCCGCGAGCGACGCGCGGCGTCATGCCGAGCGCGGTCTGGAACTGGACCCTCTCGACCCGTTCGCTAACTTTACAATGGGGCGTACATTCTGGCTTTCTGACGAGCCGGAGATCGCTGCCGAGTGGCTGGAGCGAGCCACCACACTAAATCCAAATTATGCGCAAGGCTTTTACGCCTCCGCGTTCACGTCAATGCTTACCGGGAACGCGCCTGCCACATTCGCGGCGCTGGATACCTCATTGTATCTCAGCCCGCTCGACCCGCTGCTCTACGGCATCCACGGCGTCCGGGCGCAGATGCTGATTCAGCAGCAAGATCACGAGGCGGCCGCCGGCTGGGGAGACCGAGCGGCCGCCACGCCCGGTGCACATTACATGATCGCTATGATCGCTCTGGTGGCGAACGGGCTGGCCGAGCGGCATGAGCAGGCGGCGCGGTGGCGACAGAAGGTCCGTCGACTCAAGCCAGACGCCAGTTCAGCAGATTATTTCGCCGCTTTTCCCACGCGTGAAACGACATCCCGGAAACGTATCGCGTCGGAACTGCGCCGGCAGGGCTTCTGAACCAGTACGCGGGAGCATCACCCTTTCGCTGCCTGACCCATTGGAGTTCTCCTCGGCCTTAATTGGCCGAAGGAAAAACGGTGCAGGCACTGCTGCTCGGGGACCGACAGCTGAAAGGCGGCAATCGGCAATGCGCTGTCGACAATTCACATGTTGATCTCGCCATAAGATGAGGGGAGCCTCTCATCTCATGGCGTCCGCCGCATCTTTTCAACCGCCGATCAGCCCACGCATCTACCGCCCGACCGCGACGCCGCCGCCCATCTGTGCGAGCGGATCGTGTATCGGACCACGCGGCCATACCTCGCAGGATGAGGTCAACTCCGCCGCTGCGACCTACTTTCGGACAGCAATTTCAATAATATAAGTGTTCGCAGTTTTGTTCTGACCGGCGCACCATTCTTTTCAAGCACTTATTGATGCTTCGAACAGCACTGCTTCCCAGACTTGCCATTTGGGAAGCGTATGGGAAGCACGATTGCTATCGATCCCTCGCACTTCAGTGCGGGCATCCCCCGTAGAGCCTCTCGTGCTCCGCATCATCGACCGCCTTGTGCCGGATGGTCCCGTGGTCATCGGGATGGACGACACCATCGAACGCCGGTGGGGGCGCAGGATTACTGCGCGTGGCATCTATCGCGATCCCGTCCGCTCCAGCCATGGTCACTTCGTCAAGGCCAGCGGCTTACGCTGGCTGAGCTTCATGGTGCTGACACCGGTCGCCTGGGCAGGCGTCGTGAAGGCCCTGCCAGTGCTGACCCTGCTCGCCCCTTCGGAGCGTTCCGACCACCAGCGTGGTCGCAGGCACAAGCTGCTAACCGAGTGGGCTCGCCAAGGTGCGCTCCAGCTCTGCCGCTGGTTGCCCGACCGCGACGTCGTCTTCGTGAGCGACAGCAGCTTCGCCGTCCATGAGCTGGCCCATGCCCTCGACGGGCGAGCGACCCTCATCAGCCGGCTGCGGCTCGACGCCAATCTCTTCGCGCCCCCTCCAGGACGCCATGCCCATACCCTCGGGCGTCCGGCGCAGAAGGGACCTCCATTGCCCAAGCTGAAGGCGCTGCTCTCCAACCCTGCCACGCCGTGGCGAAGGATCACCGTGTCTTCCTGGTATGGTCGCAAGGAGCAGAAGACGCTCGAGATCACCTCCGACACTGCATTGTGGTACCGTTGCGGCACGCCTCCCAGGCAGGTCCGCTGGGTGATCGTCCGGGACCCCGAAGGCAAGCGGGCTCCGCAAGCCTTCTTCAGCACCGACACCACGCTCGATCCCACCGATATCATCGCACTGTTCGTTCGACGCTGGCAGGTCGAGGTCACCTTCGCCGAAACTCGTGCCCATCTCGGCGTCGAAACCCAGCGGCAATGGTCCGACAAGGCAATTGCCCGAACCACGCCAGCCCTGCTCGGCCTCTACAGCCTTGTCTCGTTGTGGGCATGCGATCTGCTCACCGCGTCGAGCAATTCATGCCGCAGCATGGTATCGAAAGACCAGCCTCACCTTCACCGATGCCATCGGTGCCGTGCGACTTGCTCTATGGATCGGTGACATTTACCAACACTCACCGCCACACCGGGAACGGCACAAAATCCCGCCCGACCGTCTCGTGCGTATGGCGGAAGCCCTCTGCTTCGCCGCATAACGTACAAAGTCAGCTTACTCCTCATGGCAACCAAGAGGAGCGATCACGATGCGTGCCCTGTCCTTCCGCGAACAGACGAAAGAGGATGACCACGACCTCGTCGTTTATGGCTGCTACGCCGCTGCTACAGTGTGGTCTTTTGTGTGCGCATACTTCATCTTCGTCCAGTGACGGATCGGCCCTGACACGGCCTTATGATGCCTGCCAGGAGGCGGGGAGAATGGGACAGATCAAGAGCTTGCTGCGACATGCCGCCATCGGCCTCGGCGCCCTGATGCTGAGTGGCTGTGTGGCCGAGACCGGCTACTACAGTGAAACCTACTCGGGTGTGATCTACGAGGAGCCGGTCTATGCCGAGCCGGTGTTCGTGATAGATGTCCGGCCGCGCTATCGGCACCGCGACTATTACCGTCATCGAGATTGGAGACGACACCACCGCGAGCGTTGGGACCGTGNTCTACGAGGAGCCGGTCTATGCCGAGCCGGTGTTCGTGATAGATGTCCGGCCGCGCTATCGGCACCGCGACTATTACCGTCATCGAGATTGGAGACGACACCACCGCGAGCGTTGGGACCGTGGCTACCGATACCGGGATCGGTACTATCGGTATCGCTGAGATTGCACGAATGCCGATAACGCCTGCAGGGCGTCAAAGCCGGGCGACGACGCGGTCGAGTGGTGTCCATCTCTCTCGCCATCACTCTTCTTTCGATTCCTGCCTTGGCGGGCCCGGTGCCGGTCTGCTCCAGCGGAGATAGCGCATGCTGACATGCATCGTCGACGGCGACACCGGCTGGGAACGCGGCGTTAAGTGGCGGGCCCTGAACGTCGACATGCCAGAAATCAGCCAGCCCGAATGCGGAGCGAAGAAGCCCCTTGGACTGAAGGCGCGCGATCGGCTTCGTCAGTTGATAGTGGACGGTTATCACATCGAATGGACAGGTGGCCGCGGGCGCTACGGACGCGAACTCTCCAACGTCATCCTTTCGGACGAGCGCGATGCCGCCAAGGTCCTGATCGAGGAAGGGCTGTCCCAGCCATGGTCGAACGACGGGAACATGTGGTGCAGACAATGAGCGAATCGATCGCCGCCGGCGCGGTGCCGCTGGCTTGGGAGGATCGCAAAGAGGGTTGCTGGCGTGGATTGCGGAACGGCAAGGTCCTAGCGTCCGTCATGTCCCTGCCGGATGGGAGCTGGCAGTGGTCGCTCCGCGGAGTGAACCCTTTCGGAATATCGAAGTCGGCGGGCACGGAAGACAGCCTGGAGGGTGCCATGGCCGCCGCGCAGGCATCATGGGATCGCTGGTGCGCTGCGCTTGGCCTGACTGCGGTGTAAGGCGGCATGACATCTCCATCCCCCGACCCGCACACGATCGACACGCTCGGCAAGCTGGCCGATAACGAGATGGGTTTGGTATGGGCCTGCAATGGCTGCCATCGCACGCTCGGCTTGACCCTCGACGAGGCCATCAATCGATGGGGCCGGAATCAGGTGTTCGTGCAATGGGCGCCGCCGCTGAAATGCATAGGCTGCGGCAGTCGGGACATCAGCATGCGGGTACAGGCGAAGGTGCCGGGAGCAGAAAGAATTTCGTGATCAGACGCGTTGAAAGAGCCGTCTTGCATGCAATCGCCATTCTGAAGGGAACGCCTCTGCCTGTCACTGTGCAGGACTCTGTCGACCGACTTCTCGAAAGGCATAATGCACATGACGCGTTGGAGATGGCAGAGGGAATAAGGCAGCTTTGCAAGCAGATCCGCGACCGCCCCGGCGAGGGCCATTGGAAGCGTGTGGTCCGAGAGCTCAGGCGGCAGACCGCGCACAGTTCATGGTCAGACGCGGAGCAGTTGGACGAGCGGTAGCTCCCGCGATCAAAGTTATTCCCCGTCCTTCCGCTCGCCGCGCGCGACGATCCGCAGTACGTCGTTGGGCAGCGGTCGCTGCAGCGCCGAGGCTTCTATCCACTCCGCCCGCATCCAGACGTCCATCTCCTCCGGCTCGGTGAGGATGACCGGCATTGCCTTCGGATGGATCGACGCAACGACCAAGTTGGGATCGGTGGTCAGGAAGGCGTAGAGGTCCGTATTGACCGTATCCATCCGGTGTGAGCCGCGGCGGTCTCGGTTTGCTGTGTTATCCTGACCGCGTGGAGATCGATAACGACAAGATCGATGATGCTGTCCTGGCACTTTTGTGGTTGACGC
>NZ_JAZHLI010000086.1:0-12802 GCF_036549475.1 Aurantimonas sp. A2-1-M11
CTCGTTTATTTTCAAGGCCATCGCTCGTTCCCTCCATTGGCGGGAACAGGGAATCACGCTCACCCAAAACAAGACAATCACAACCGAGTCAGATCAAGCGCGGACCGGTATGATTCTTCGATGCGCAGCATTTTGGGCATGGAGCCACCGACCGCCTGCTGGACGAGCCGCGCCAGCGTCTCCGGCCTTTGGGCAAGTGGCATCAGGAAATTGAGACAGCAGACCTGAGATGACAGAGCGTGGTTGGCATGCCGGTGCCAGGCGACGCCGTGCCGTTCAAAATACGCAGCGGCCGAGGGGCGCAGCGACGGCGCGAGATTGAGCTCCTTGCTCGCCGTGTCGAGCCGGTAGCGACTATCGCCGAAGCGCGCGGCATCGGCCAGCGTGTCCTCGAAGAAGGCCGTCTGCTGATCGCGCTGCGCCAGGGAAAACTCCTTAGGCGCGGTCATTCGGCTGCCTCCATCGTGAGTTCCGCCTCGAGCGCGTCGTTCTCATCGTCACCTTCCTCGACGACGGGCTCCGGATCGTCGGGCAACTTGGCCGTCTCGCGATGGGCAGATTTGCCCATGGTGCCTTCGATCATCGCCAGCAGCCGCTCCTGCCGATCCCGCATGAAGCTCTCGAAATCGTCGGCACGCAGCAGATCGGGATTGATGAGGTGCGTACGCAGATAGCTGTCGAGGTCTCCCGGCACGATCGGCGGCGTGTTAGCACCGCCGGCTTCCAGTTTGCCGAGATAGGCTGTGGGTGCGAAACCGCCGATGATCCGATTAGTTCGGTAGGCTAGCGGCGTCTTGTTGATAATCGAGTCGTATCGATCCGCCTTGATGCCCTGTCTTGTGCACCAGTCCTTCGGAAAGATGTGATGGATGTCTACATTCTCGTCGAAGAACACGGTGTCATTGAATGACTGACCGGACCTCCAGTCGAGAGCGCCTTCATTCATCAGTAGGGCATTCACCCCCTTATATGCGGCAGAGAGCCGCATTCGCATCGTCTTCAGCCGATCGGCTCTGAACACGGCATCCCTCACCGTCGATGGCTCCGGACCACCATTCAGCCATGGGGAGACCTCGAGAAAGTCGCGTGCCATTCTGCTCTCGACCGCAGAACCATAGAGCTCACCGAAAACGCCGCACCAGTACCATTCCACCAGCTTCTTGCGGTTCGCTTGGTGCTCCCAGGCGTCACCGATATCCGCGAGAATGGCCGCGAGCGGTACGAGCTGCGACTGGTAGGGCAGGTCGAACACTCGGTAGATATTCTGCGTACGCAGAAATCGCGCTGCCTTCTCGAATCCGGTTTCGACCTGGCTTTGATACTGGAGGTAGGCAGCGAGCGGCAGTTCGAGCAGCGCGGACCGATTAGGCGTGACGGAGGGAAGGTCCTTCCCCTGTTTTCCGGCCGCCTCGGCCTCGCGCCGGCGATCACGCGCATGGAACAGCACGATCGCCTGGAGGAAGTCGGTGTTAGAGACATCGGCGACGATCCCTCGCGCCTGGTTGCCGGGTCGCAGCGTTTCGATGAGCCTGTGGTGACGGCGTTTCTCGGCTCCTTTGCCGTACCAGTCCCGGCGCAATTCATGGCCGTCACGAGTTCGAAGGCGTCGAGTGCCTTGCCGCCCGTGTTCACCTTCTCGAAGACGGTGCACACTGCTTCCTTCAACGTCTCCTTGTCGAGAGCGATTACCGGCACCTGGTACTGTTCGAAATTCTGCACGATCTCAGAGTAGAACCTCTGAAGTATCGGCCATTTCTCCGCGAAACTACCGTTGCTGTTGGCGTGCGTGATGAAACGCATCTGCCAATCGTTCCAAGCGAAGATCCGACTGAGCGGAAACATCAGGGCATCGAATTCCTTTGTTTCGCTCGATAGGTCGAGTTCGATCTTCCGATCGAAGTCTGACTTCACGATCCTGTCGGGGGGCACTGCGATAATGGCCTCTTCCCGATCGGCGCTCGGATCCAGACACTTGTTGATATCGAGATAGAACCACCGTTGAACCGGCTTCTTCTTCGCTGTCATCGTCTTCACGATCTCGCCGCGCAGCGTCACCTGGTACATCGACGTCGTACGCTGCTGCCCGTCGAGCAGAAGCGCCTGAGCATGGGACGGATCGATTTGCCCTGGGGCGCCCTCTATCGGCCGTGGCTGGAAATTAACCGGACCGCCCGTGTTGAGCGTCATAAGTGCCCCGACGGGAAAAGACCGGGAGATCGAGGCAATCAAGCTCTTAATGCGATCCTCGTCCCAGACCCAGCTCCGCTGGAAGTCGGGGAGCTGCATGCGACCGTCGTGGCTTCAGAAGCTCATGGAGGGAGACTGGATTGGTCTGAAACGTTGCTGCCATCGTCAAGCTTCCTGAAGTGCGGTGTCGTTTTTTTGAGATAGCCCGGCGACGAGCCTGTCGTGATAGGCCCGGGTGCAGGACGAGCCGCGCAGTTCAGCGACCTGACCACGACCACAAGCATTCAGTCGTTTCCCCCAAGGCACGGCGTAAACAATCCGGCGGCGCCGGTCTGATAGGGGTACCCTGATTAGGCGGCTGTTTTGATCACAGAAGCTAAGAAGGTGTAATGAGGGCAAAAATGACGAGTGAAATTTGAGCTCGTCGTAAACTGGTTCCATCACAATGCGCCGCCCTCTATCGAATCAATAACCTCTGCAACATCATCATGTCGATCGTGACAAGACCTGCAACCATAAGCTTTGTCGATTGAGCGATTAACGCTTCAGGGGGACCGCCCCGCTTCAGCAGAGTAAGACCGATGTGGTCAGAAATAATTTCTGATTGCCAAATTTAGTGCGACTTCGTCCGGCGATCTTTCCATGATTGCTTTAGCGGGAGGGCGCCGACGGGGTGCACGGATGCTGCTCTTTCCTCCCCCTGCCTAGGATCGGCTCTACCTGAGCACAGGGGACCGCCCTCTTCTAGAAACGCCGCCAGCGGCCGTCTGACGATAGATGCGGAATATTACATGGTCGCGAATACGAGCGGACTCCCCGCAGCATAGATGCGGGGTGAGTTAATGCCGGATGCCTTCGTCCACCGAGCGACGCTCCATGCATCTTGGTAGCGCGCATAGCATAGGCGTCACGCGTCGGCGGTGCTGGATCCGAATCGCGCCCAAGTGCGCATGCTTAAACCAATACCTCAGCCCATTTGGTAAAGGTTTAATAATTAATGGTTAATCTATTCTTAATTTCGAGCGCCTTGACCCAAATGCGAAGATAAAGAATTGTGCGCCGCAAGGCAGAAAAGTTGCGGACATAATATTTCATTTGCGGAGAATGCGATGCGTGCGATCGTTTTGGGCGCCGTCTGGCTCGTCATAGCTCTGGCATTCTTGCTGCTGGCTCAGCAGCCAGTCAGTGTCGAAGCGCAATGGCTTATTGCCGTAACGGCTCTGGCGGCCGCTCTAGGGATTTACTTTCTCCGCCTCAGTGGCGTCTGGAAATACGTCTTTCTGGCGGCCGTCAGCCTGGTTGTGCTCCGTTACGCGTATTGGCGGACGACATCAACGCTTCCCTCGGCGGACGATCTCACCAACTTCATTCCGGCGATCATTCTTTACTCCGGGGAAATGTTCTGCCTGTTGATGCTGGCAATGAGCCTCTTCGTTTCGGTCGACCCGCTCGAGCGGTCTGCCGCGCCGCGGTACGCCGACGACGAGCTCCCAAGCGTCGACGTCTTCGTGCCTTCCTACAATGAGAGCAGCGACATCCTGGCGCTGACGCTGGCGGCCGCGAAGGCGCTCGACTATCCGCAGAACAAGCTGCGCGTGTACCTGCTCGATGACGGCGGAACCGACGAGAAGCGCCTTTCACCGTACCCGAAGATTTCGATACCCGCCCAAAGGCGGCACGAGGAGTTGCAGGACCTCTGCCGCGATCTCGGCGTGAGCTACCTGACGAGAGCGGCGAACGTTCACGCCAAAGCTGGCAACCTCAACAACGGGCTCCTGAACTCGGTCGGGTCGCTGGTGGTGGTGTTCGATGCCGACCACGCCCCGGCGCGGGAGTTCCTGCGCGAGACCGTCGGCTTCTTCAAGCGCGATCCGAAGCTCTTCCTCGTCCAGACGCCGCACTTCTTCTCCAATCCCGACCCGCTGGAGAAGAACCTCGCGACCTTCCGTTCGATGCCGTCCGAGAACGAGATGTTCTACGGCACGATCCAGAAGGGCCTCGACAAATGGAACGCCGCCTTCTTTTGCGGCTCGGCGGCCGTCCTCCGGCGTTCGGCACTCGAGCAGGTCGGCGGCTTCTCCGGCGTCTCGATCACCGAGGACTGCGAGACCGCGCTCGATCTCCACTCGCGCGGCTGGAACAGCCTCTACGTCGATCGTCCAATGGTATCTGGACTCCAGCCCGAGACTCTCGTGAGCTTCATCGGGCAGCGCTCGCGGTGGTGCCGCGGCATGATCCAGATCCTGCTCCTGAAGAACCCCGCCTTCCGCTCGGGTCTCACCCTGGCGCAGCGCATCTGCTACCTCTCGAGCGGGATGTTCTGGTTCTTTCCGTTCGTGCGCCTGATATTCCTTGTGTCGCCACTGCTGTTCATCCTGTTCGACATGAAGATCTTCGACGCCTCGGTCGACGAGTTCGTTTCCTACTCGCTCACCTACCTCTTCGCGGGTGAACTCCTCCGGAACTATCTCTACGGACGGGTGCGCTGGCCGTGGGTGTCGGACCTCTACGAGTATATCCAGTCGGTTTATCTGGTCCGCGCGATTATCAGCGTGCTGGTCAACCCGCGCCGACCGACCTTCAACGTGACGGCGAAAGGCGAGACGATGGACCGCGACCGTCTGTCGGAACTCGCATGGCCCTACTTCGCGATCTTCGGCGTCCTGTTGTTTACGATGGGCGTTGCGATCTACCGCTATCAGACCGAGCCAGAGATCGGCGGCATGCTGCTGGTGGTCGGGGCGTGGAACCTCATGAACCTGATCGTCGCCGGTGCGGCCCTCGGCGTCGTGACGGAACGCATGGAACGGCGAGAAGCCCCGCGCCTGCCAAGTGTCCGTGGGGGCGAGCTCTTCGTAGCCGGAATGACCGTTCCGGTGGTGATCGAGGACGTCTCACTGGGCGGAGCCAAAGTCTCCGTGCTTGGCAGGCTGCCCGAGACCTTTGATCGCGAGGATGCGCGGCTTCTGGTCTCGACACCGGACGGAACGCGGGACCTCGGATCACTGCCGGTCTCCGTCAAGAGCCTTGGCGGCGGGTCCGACGGCCTCGGACTCGGACTGAAGTTCAGGGCGAGCATCTCCCATTATCCGCTCATCGCCGACCTGATGCTGGCCGATCTTGCCCCGGTCCGCGGCCTCCGTCTGGCCCGGCGCACTCGCCGCGGCATCCTCGGCGGGAGCCTCGCCTTCATAGGCTGGAGCCTGAGCTACCCGCTGCGGGCATTCCATCACCTCGTCTTCGACCGCGATGCAAAGCGGCAGGATGCCGGCGACCCGACCCCGATGGCGGCGCCGGTGGCCGTCCGCCCTGCTTCGTTCAACTCCTAGGGAACCGACTAATGACCTTCTCCGGGACCATCCTTTCGGCGGCCATCCTCGCAGCGATGGGCGGCACCGCGCTCGCGCAGCCGGCCAATCCCTTCGCGGGCGGAACGGGCACGTCGCCTGCCGCCTCGACCACCGCCGTCGCCGCACCAGCGGAGCCGCGCACGCGCCAGACCGCTTCGGCGACGCTACGCAGGTTCAACGCCGGTGCCGCCGAGCTGTCCTTCTCCGGTGAGCGCGTCCAGAGGGACTATCCGTTCTACGTCACCGCGGCGGAGACCGCGCAGGCGGCCCGCCTCGTCCTTGGCTACCAGAGCGCCGTCTCGATCATGCCCGAGACATCGAGGATGCGCGTGTTCGTGAACGACCTGCCGGTCGGGGAGACGCGCCTCGCGAGCGGCGGCAACCTCTCGATGGACCTGCCGGCCGGGGTTCTCCAGCCCGGCTACAACGGGGTACGTATCCTCGTCGACCAGCACCACCGCGTCGATTGCTCGATCGCCGGAACGTACGAGTTGTGGACGCAAATCGATCCGTCATCGAGCGGCATCGACTTCGGGGTCCCCAGCCTTGAACTCGCCTCTCTCGCCGATCTTCCGGCCGTCGCCAGGACGGGCACCGAACGTTTCGCGATCAACGTCGTACACACGTCCGGTGCATCTGCGGATCTCGATCGGGCCATGTCGGTGCTTCAGTCGGCGGTGGTGCTCGGCGGCATCCAAAGGCCGTCGGTTTCCGTCTCCGACGCGCGCGGTGCCGGGCCGGGACTGGACATCGTCGTCGCCGCGGCTCCTCTTGCCGAAAGCCTCGGCTCCTCATCCGTCGCAATCCCGCTCCTCCCCGACGTCACCCTGGTTCCGCCGGATGCCGGCGGACGGGCGACGCTGTTGGTCGGCGCTCAGACAACCGGAGACATCGACAGAACAATCGAGGGCTTGGTGCAGGCGGCAATGTCGGCCGCGCCGTCGGGAACGGCGTCCGGCCTCAAGTCCCTGTCGGCGGGTCGCTCGACCAAGATCGACACGCAGACACCCGTCCCGCTGGCGGAGCTCGGTCTTGACGTCCGCGAGTTCGCTGGTCGGTTCTACCGATCCGAGGTGAGCTTCGAACTTCCGGCCGACTTTTATCCGGCGGACTACGACGCTGCGCGTATCACCCTCGACGCGGCCTACGCCGCCGGGCTGTGGCGTGACGCCTCGCTGGTCGTTCAGGCCAACGGGCGACAAGTCGCCTCGCTGCCCCTCAGTTCGTCGAGGCAGGGCCGCATCGAGCAGCAGGATCTGAAGGTACCCCTGAGCACTCTTCGACCGGGGCGCAACAGCCTGACCTTCGAGGCGACGCTCCTGAATGCCAGCGACGAGGCTTGCGATCCTGTCGCCTCGGTGAACAATCTTGCGCCCCGCTTCGTGATCGGCTCCACGTCCACGTTGCGCCTACCACGTGTCGCCAAGATGGGCCATCTGCCCAACATCGCCGGGCTGACGGGCGGCGGTGCGGATAGCGGCGGGACCGGGGACAGCCTGACGCTTTATGCCACGGGCCTCAACGCACCGGGCGTCAACGCCGCGGCTTCGCTCGTCGCGCAGATCGCAGCGACATCTGGCGCGGTGCAGCCGGTTACGGTCACGGGCGCTCTTCCGGTCGCGCCCTCCGGCAACCTTCTGGCGGTCGGCACCTATTCCGAACTTCCGCGCGGCCTGCTCGACCAGGTCGGACTGGATGTTCCTTCCCGCCTGAGCGCGGAAGCGGAAGCTGGGGAGATGCTGGCGCCTACGACGAGGCCGGAGCGGCCCGGCGACTTGATGGCCAACGTTCGCGCGGCATCCCTCGCCGAGGCGTTCGCCGCACCGATGGACATTCCTGCACGGCTTGAGGAGCTCGGCGACCGAGTGACCGGGTTCGTGCGCTCCGCGGTCTCGGGCGGTGCCGGACTCTGGAACAACGATGCCTTCACGAGCGGTGGCCGTCACGCCCCAGACCCCGGCAGCCGGCTGGTGATGGCGCAGGCCGCGACACCCGGCGACCGACCCTACGCCTGGACGGTCGTCGCCGCGGCAGACCCCGCTGCGCTGACACAGGGCGTCCAGGAGATTACGGTGCCCGCCAACTGGTCGAAGCTCGGCGGCGCGGTGTCGATCCTTCAGGACGATGGCCAGATGATCGTTCACGCCGGTGACGGCGAACGGCTCTACGAGACGCAGGCGCGGTCGTTCTCGAACCTGCGTCTGGTGTTCGCCGGTTGGCTCTCCCGCCATCTCCAGGAATACGTCGTGGCCCTGCTCCTGCTCGCGCTGCTGCTGGGCATCTCGACACGCTTGTTCCTGTCCCAGGTGGGGAACAAGGATCGATGAACAAGCTACTTGCGCCTTGCTTTCTCGCTGGCCTGCTCGGATCCCTGATGGATCCGCAGCCCTCCCGCGCGGCTTCTGCGGCCGCCGACATTCACCAGGTGCAGCCAGCCGACTACGTCGTGGGTTCGTGGCAGCTCTACCGCAGCATCTACATGTCGGCCGACGGCCGGATCATCGACAGGGAGAACGGTTCGATCTCTCACAGCGAGGGCCAGGGCTACGGTATGCTGATCGCGGTCGCCGCCGGCGACCGCCAAAGCTTCGACACGCTGTGGAACTGGACCGAACGCGAACTCCTCGTTCGCGACGACAGCCTCGCGGCCTGGAAATGGGATCCGGCCGCCAACCCCCACGTCCCCGACATGAACAACGCCACCGACGGTGATCTTCTCATCGCCTGGGCCCTGCTTCGCGCCTGGAAGGTTTGGGGCGTGAAGGATCACCTGCGGGAGGCGAGGGACATCGTCGAGGATGTCGTCCGGCTCACGATTGCCGACAGCCGCTACGGCAAGGTCCTGCTTCCAGGGGTCGAGGGCTTCACCAGCGAGAACAGCGGCGACGGCCCGGTGGTGAACATGTCCTACTGGGTGTTCCCGGCGATCGCGGAACTCGAGCAGTCCATGCCCGAGTTGAAGGCCCTGGATCTGCGATCGAGCGGAATGAAGCTCCTGCACGCGATCAAAGCCACGCCCGAGGGCATACCGTCGGACTGGACGGGGCTCGCGGGGGAAGCGCCCCGCCCGGCGGAAGCCTTCCCCCCGACCTTCGGCTACAACGCGGTCCGCATACCCCTCTACATTGCCTGGGAAACGAGCGACGAACCCGCGTTGCTCCGGAGCCTCCAGCGACCGTGGACTACGAGCGAGAGCGGCCTTGCCGTCCTCGACGTCACCGCCGATACGCCCGTCGAGCCGATGGTCTCGCCCGGCTACGACGCCATCAACGATGTCGTCTCATGCAGCCTCGGCGACGCAGAACCCGTCGACCGCGCCAAGGCGTTCGAGCCGTCGACCTACTATTCCAGCACCCTGCACATTCTGAGCCTCATGGCCCTCTCCGAAAGGTATGCAAAATGCTTCTGACGAGAACCCGCGCGCTGGCGTCCGCAACCTTCCTCAGCGCTATGCTCATCGCTCCCATGGCCGCCGAATCGGACTCCGGCACGCGAGGGAGCCTGTCCCTCGGTTCGTCGACGGAACAACCGTCGCCAACCGCCGGCTCCGTCTCCCTCGGCGGCGCCCCGACCGTTTCCAGCGGCACGCAAGCGGTGCTGCGAAGCTACTATCCTGGCCTCGATACGGGTGGCTCCCTCGCCGCACCATCCGGAGGTCCGGTCGTGAGCGGGGCGATCCAGCCCGTCCAGTCGGCCGCACCGAGGCCGGGCACCACCCTGGCAAATCCGTTCGCCGTTTCCCCTGCGGCCGTGCAGGCACAACCCGTCGCCGCTCCCGCACCGAACCCGTTCGCACTGCCTGCCGTACCCAAGACCGAACCCGGCGTCGTCGGTGGTCGACCGAACGCGCCGGCCTTCTCGATCGACGGCGGGACAGCACAGGGCGCAAAGCCCGGCGAGGGCAACGCGATCGACGAGAGCGCCCTGCGGTATTACGCCGACCAGCGCAACCTCGAGCGCGTCGGTGCCGAGATCCGGCGGCTCAAGGTTCTCTACCCGTCCTGGAACCCGCCCGCGGACCTGTTCGCGCCGAAGAGCAGCGTCAACGAACAGCCGCTGTGGGATCTCCTGGCGGCGGGCCGCGTGCAGGAGGCACGCACCCGCATCGCCGACTATCAGGCGAAAGATCCCAAGTATCGGCCTTCCGCGGACCTTTCGGGGAAGCTGGACGACGCTGACATCAGGATGCGCATTCGAGCGAGCTCCGATGCGGGCAACTGGAAGTCGACGCTCGCCGCGGCGCAGGAACGGCCCGGCATCCTTGTATGCACCGAGATTGACGTGCTCTGGCGTGTCGGCGAGGCGCTGGCTCGGACCAACGATCTGGCGCGGGCCTTCGACCTGTACAGCTACATCCTGACCACCTGCGGCAACCCCGCCGAACGCCTTGCCACGATGCAGAAGGCGGCATTGCTGCTGCCGCAGAACGGCGTGGATGCGCTGGCCACCTATGGGCAGACGCTTCCGGACGGCTCGCGCGAGTTCGATGACCTGCGCTACCAGAAGACGCGCGCCGGGATCGGCGAGGAGATTGCCAAGAGAACCAAGCGTTCGCGGATCGAGCCGAGCGAGCTCCAGGCGTTCGAGACCTACGCCAGGTCAACGCGATCGGCGGACGATACCAGCCTGCTCGGTTGGTACCACTACAACGCCCTGCGGTTCGACGCCGCCAAGGAGTGGTTCAGCCTCGCATCCGAGGTCGACGACGATCCCAAACACCTCGAAGGCTACATCCTTTCGCTGCGCAACCTCGACGACCTGGCGGCGGCGGAGGAGCTGGCCTACCGCGAGTGGGACAGCTCGCCCGAGATGGCGAAGATCTACATTGAGTTGGTAGCTGAGCGTTTGAACGGTGCCGAGGAGGGCGAGGAACTCGGCGCGGCCGAGCTTGGGCGCTACACCGAGGTGGTGGAGGACAGTCGCTCGGCGCTCGGTGCCCAGACGCTCGGATGGCATCTTCTGGCAGCAGAAGAGACCGAGGAGGCCGGCGAGTGGTTCGCGAAGTCGGTCGAGTGGGAAGCGACCGAGGAGGGTGTGGTCGGCATGGCGGTGGTCGCCAGCCGCACCAAAGACACCAAGGGGCTGAAGGCGATCAAGGCCGAGTACGGCGACGAGTTCGCCTCGCTCGCCGAGATCGAGGAGTACGTCCCGCCCGCAAGGACAGCAAGCTACCGTCCGACGCAGCCTCAGGCACCCGCCGCTCGCGGCACGCGCCGGGCTGCGGCGCCTGCCAGGAGCAGAGGCGGTGGCGGCGACCGGCTCATGCGACAGGCCAACCAGCAGTTCGAGGCCGGTGACTACAACGGCGCGCTTGCGACACTGAACCAGCGGGAGGCGCGCAATGGCAAGAGCTACGGCGCCGAGATCCTCAAGGGGTGGGTGAACATCAAGTTGAGGCGCTGGAACGAGGCCGAACGCATCTTTCGGGCGCAGGATCAAAGACAGTCGACGCGGGACACAAGGTTCGGGATCGGGGCGGTCGCAAACTCGAAATACAACATGTGGTCGGAAACGCGTAACGACTGTACCGTTAGATGGAAATGTTGAGGCATTCCTCTTTGAGTATCGACTGAGAAAGGTTGATCGTACGATGAGAAAAGTCAGAAAGGCCGTATTCCCGGTTGCGGGCCTCGGCACGCGGTTCCTGCCTGCTACGAAGGCGATCCCCAAGGAGATCCTGACCATCGTCGACCGCCCGGTCATCCAGTACGTGGTGGACGAGGCATGCGAAGCCGGCATTGAACATTTGGTCTTCGTCACGGGTCGCAACAAGGCGGTTATCGAGGACTATTTCGACATTCAGGTCGAATTGTCGGCGACGCTCGCCGAACGCGGCAAGACCGTCGAACTGAAGCTCCTCGACGATCTCCAGCCGCATCCCGGCACCGCCAGCTTCACCCGCCAGCAGGCGCCGCTCGGCCTCGGCCATGCCGTCTGGTGTGCCCGCGAGCTCGTCGGGAACGAGCCCTTTGCCCTGCTCCTGCCGGACATGATCATGCAGGCCGAGAAGGGCTGCCTGTCGGAGATGGTCGAGCTCTACGAGGCCACCGGCGGCAACGTCATCTCGGTCGAGCAGTGCGATCCGCAGGAGACCCACAAATACGGCATTGTCGGCAGGGGCGAGGACGTCGGCAAGGGCTTCCGCGTCACCGGCATGGTGGAGAAGCCGAAGCCGGCGGACGCGCCCTCCAACTACTCGATCTCGGGCCGCTACATCCTCCAGCCGGAGATCTTTGATATCCTGGCGACCCAGGAGCGCGGCGCGGGCAACGAGATCCAGCTCACCGACGCCATGCTGAAGCTCGCCGACCAGCAGGATTTCGCTGCCTATCACTTCACCGGACGCACCTTCGACTGCGGCTCCAAGGAAGGCTTCATCGAGGCCAACGTCGCCTTCGCGCTCTGGCGTCCGGATATCCGCGACAAGGTCATCGGCAATATCGGCCGACTGCTGCGCACGGTGGAACCGGCTCCAAGCTGTAAAGCGGCTTGATCGCTTTCGTGCTTAGGACATCTGCATTCACTACTGAATCGGTTCTGTTGGGTTTGGGCTGCGACAGTATGACTCATCCGGATGCGATTCCCTGTCGCAGCGGCGGGGATTAGCCATGGTGGCATGGTCGACCGGTACGGAATAGAGCAGCGGTGGGCGGCGGACGGCTCGAAGCGAGACGAGCGGGGCCGGCGGGTATTCGCCGCGAGCGAGGCGCGGGCGGCGGGTCGGGGCGGGCTGGCGGCGGTCTCGGCGATCACCGGGCTCGCCCGCTCGACGATCGNGACGAGCGGGGCCGGCGGGTATTCGCCGCGAGCGAGGCGCGGGCGGCGGGTCGGGGCGGGCTGGCGGCGGTCTCGGCGATCACCGGGCTCGCCCGCTCGACGATCGGGCGCGGATTGAAAGACCTCGACGCACCGCCGCTTCCGCATGGCCGCGTCCGGCGCGAAGGTGGCGGTCCGCGGCCGCTGACCGATCGCGATCCGACGCTGCTCGCCGATCTCGAACGCCTCGTCGAGCCGGCGACGCGGGGCGATCCGGAGCGCCCGTTGCTATGGGTGTCGAAGAGCCTCGACAAGTTGGTCGCGGCGCTCACCGACATGGGCCACGCGATCAGCCCCAACAGCGTGCGCAAGCTGCTCGTCGGGCTCGGGTTCTCCCGCCAGTCCAACCGAAAGGCGGACGAAGGCTCCAGGCATCCCGACCGCGACGCCCAGTTCGAGCACATCAACTCGAAGGTCATCGCCGCGCAGGCCGCTGGCCAACCCGTCAT
>NZ_JAZHLI010000087.1:0-12694 GCF_036549475.1 Aurantimonas sp. A2-1-M11
GGAAACCGCTGGTGACCACCGCGCCGCCAATCTCGTCCTACAGCGCGATGAAAGGCGCGGACGAGATTGGCGACGCTATCGCCGAGCTACACCACCTGTGGGGACACGACCCCCAAATGCTCGCGAGCAATTTCCGGCTGCTAAACAAGGTGCCGATCAAGCTTGGGGTACTCTGCACGATCGGGCCAGTTCGCCTCTCCCGGTTCTTAGCATCGGTACAGGAACAGCATCCGGGGGTGGAACTGGCGCTTCGCGAAGGGGAGATGATGGAGCTTGTGGAAGCGCTCGACGCGGGAGACATCGATTTCGCGATCTTGAGTGCGGTGGGTGCCGTCACGGGCCACTTAAATGCTGAGCGTCTATACGAGGAACGCTACGTTGTGGTGCTCCCACTCGAGCATCGGCTCGCCTCCTCACATGCTATCGCATTGCAGGATCTTTCTGGGGAGGCTTACGTCGATCGCCTTTCCTGCGAAATGCGGGAAATGGTCATGGACGTCTGCGCGCAAAGGGATATCGAACTCTATGCGCGTTTCCGTTCGGAGCGGGAGGACTGGGTCCAGTCGATGGTTATGGCGCAGATGGGGTTTGCGTTCATGCCCGAATACTCCGTCACGCTCCCGGGGCTCATGCAGCGACCGCTGATCGATCCGGAGGTGACCCGAACGGTTTCGCTTGCTCACATGCCTGGACGGCCATTCAGCCCTGCTGCGGCTGCCTTCGCGAAAGCAGCGAAAGCCTTTCATTGGCCCGGCTAATTACTCTTGCTCTTCGAGTTAGCTATTCAGTGGTCGGTGCTGCAGCCAGTCCGGTGTCAGCGTGCTGATGCTGCTGGTGGGCACGAGCTTGGAATAGAACCGATCAATCATTTGGGTGGATGTGCCCGCGTTGCGGGCCAGCATGTGGACATCGACGCCACCGTGAATGTCCTCGGTGATGTAGAGGAGGGGAACTGAGACGTTGATTTCCCGACGGTCGATCATGCCGATGTCATCGGCACCAAGGATTACCGCTGTTGGGCCAACCTTGGGATAATCCCTCGGCGATCAACACGTCCCCGGCATCGCGGCCGTCCGCGAGCGTGACCGTGACCAGCGTGCGCCCGTAGTAGCCTTTGCCGTGGTGAGTAAGGGAGTAGCCACGGGACATCAGCGCGCGCAACCGATCCCGAGCTGCGTAGCCTCGGCGTTTTTCGTTGGCGCATTCCGGTGATGAAATTTCCGGCGTATCGATATTGGCGATCCGCCATTTGTCGCCGTCCTGCCACCCCGTGTCACCGTCGACGATGCAGGTTACCCGTCATCCGCTCTGTTTCCGCCTGAACAGGCCGGGATCGGACCACGATACTGAGGTCTTGGCGCCGCCTTGGTCGACCTGACGCCTGTGATGATCACTGGAAGCCGGGCAATCGTCTCGCCGACCTGTAACTTGGGCCACTCGAACGCCTGCAGACGATCGGCGCTCGATTGCGCGGCTACAGGAATTATCGTGGTCTGTCGCAGAGCGATCTGGACAAACATTTAGGCGTCACGTTTCAGCAGGTTCAGAAATACGAAAAAGGCGTCAACCGGATCTCCGGCGTGCGCATCCTGGAAATTGCCAAACTCCTGGGAATTTCAGTTTCGACAGAGGCAATGCTCCGCATCATTGATGCCATTGAGGGTGCGTGGGCCAGCTGCTGTGAAAGATGGAAGTGCCGGAGCGAATATGAGGTGCGGCGTACGCCGCGATGATCCGTTTCGAGCCCGCAAATCCGCAGCAGCTCACCGAAGCCCTTCTTGAAGCTCTGAATACGCAGGCCGCCCGCATCAGCGAATACGGGATCGTCATCGGTGGGCTCGCGGCCCGTCCCCTTCTCGAACATCTGCCACAGCACGTCGAACCACGGTAGCGCCGAGAGTTGGGGAACGAGCGTGCCGCTTTTACCCTTGCCCCTCACCCGGATACGGATGTCACGGTCACCAATGGGCAGCTGCCGGATTTTTCGATAGTCGAGGACGTCGCCCCAGTTGAGGTTCTTGCTCTCGGTGGGCCTCATCCCGCTGGCGGCGGCAATTTCGATATAGCAGTGCAGGGTGATTCGATCCCGGCGCGTGTGGTCATCCAGTTTGGATAGCCGCCACTGACGACCATCCTTGGCAGACACGGTGCGTTCCGACCCGCCCAGCATGATTGGGTCAACGAGCCGGTCCAGACTGGTCCGGATCAAGTTCTCGAATTCGTGCGGCTCGAAGCTCGGTCGCCGATTGTCGACGCGCCGGCGGACCTTGATCGACGGGACTTCTATGGCCCGGACGTGGCCCCACTTCGTCGCTTGCTGAAACAGCGCCCGCACGATCACCAACTCGCCGCGCTGACGACTGATCGATGGCACTTCCCGTTTCACCGACCGCTTGAGCGCCCTGCCCCCACGTTCATAATGAATGTGATCGAGGTCTTTGCCCGGACCGGTGATCCAATATTGCCGTCGCCATTCCACGTAGCGTTCCAAATCGGGTTCGCCGATCCCGTCGATGGGGCGCTCCCCGAAAAAGCCCACGAGATAACGCCGAATCACCGGCGGCCAGTCCCGACCATGATGGTGGCTGCGCTCTCCCCGTTCGATTTCCAGCAGGATCTGTTCGACGAACCGCTCGGCTATCTTTGCAAACGGCATCGCCGTCACGTTCAAGCCATTCTTGGCCCGGTAGCTCGCCTCTGCCCATTTCTCATAGGCGCGGCGTTCAGCCTCACCGTGATCGTCGGTTTCCAACGATTTGCGGATCTGCTTGCCCTGCATGCTGAAGCGCACGGACCAGTTTTTCGTGCCCTTGCGCTGGAACAGCGTGAATGGGGGCGACGATGGCTGCGACATGGAGGGCTCCAATGGCGTTACGCTGGTGCCCTGCTCTGCGCTAAGACTGTGCTAGGGCCACCCAAGCCAGGCACCGCAAGCCTTGAAAACAATGGGCTTCTTCCGATGCTGTGCTGAGGCTGTGCTAGCGTAAATCCAGCACAGCGCGCCGTACAGAGCCCGCCCAACATCTTCAGTAAACGCTTGTTTTAATTGAGAGAAAGAGTGGTAGCGGGAGAGGGACTTGAACCCCCGACACGCGGATTATGATGCCGATCTTAATCCAGCGAAAACAGATACTTATCTCGGGGAAAGTGTCAAACCCGCGTCCAGAAATCAAATACTTACGGGCGGTTTGTCAAACCTTTCGGCAGCTCCCCTGCCCTGTTCTCAGACTGAAAACGCCGTCCCGGCTGGACCCCGGAACGGCGCTGATCTGCTTGCGGAAAATTGCAAAAACTTCCGACGCAGAATCTATCCTCATGATGACGATGCCGCAAGGGCCACGCGGGGGTTGTCATGACCTCCGTCTCATCCCAGAGCGGCCTCGAAGCCGTGCGGGCAGCACTCGCCGCAGCGGAGCGACAGCGGGAAGCCGCAGGGTTTGGGCCGCAGAATAACCCCGTGCCCGGTAGCACCCTGATAGTGTTCGACGGTGGCCGGGGCGGAAGCTCAGTTCCCGAGGGCATTCCCTCCGATGCCGTTCTGGCGAAGGATAACGCCGAGCTTGAGACCAACGATAGGGACAACGCGATCCGCTTCCTGCGGCGTCATCCCTTCGAACTCATCAACGTCTATGGTCGCGGCTGGTACTCATGGAACGGGCGTTTCTATGAGTATGACGGCGACAGCGCGAGGGCCTACCAGCTCGCCGGCACGGTGGCCGCGAAAATCCATGACGAAGCCGCGCACCTGAAGGAGAAGGACAAGAAGGCGAAGGCGCGGCTGCAGGCGAAGCGACACACGTTCGCGACAATGTCAGGCAATCACCGTGGCCAAACCAACATGCTTCTGCAGGTTGCGACACGCAGACAGCGTGACGTGAACGACCTGGACCAGCACCGGCACCGATTCATCGCCCGCAACGGCACGCTCACCTTTGTGCAATCCGCCGACGACCCGGGCGCATGGCAATCAGTGTTCGTTGCCGGCCACGACCCGGACGATCTTGCAACGCGATCCGTTGAAGCGGACTACCGGCCGGATGCCGAGTGCCCAAAGTGGCGCGCCTTCCTGGAACAGGTCCAGCCCGATCTGGAGCGGCGTCTCTTTCTTCAACGATGGGCCGGGCTCCAGCTCTTGGGCGTCATGTCGCATCAGGCCATCGTGGTGCACTACGGTCTCGGCGCGAACGGTAAGTCGACCTACGCCAAGGCGATTGCCAACGTTCTCGGCGGCTACGGCGTCACGGTCGCCAGCGAGACGCTGATCAGTCGGACCCAGCGGGAGGGCAACAAGCCGTCGCCCGACCTGGTGCGCCTGATCGGTGTGCGATCCGTCCAGGTGCATGAGTATCCCGATAACGAACCGCTTAACGAGGGGATGGTGAAGACCATGACCGGTGGCGAGACGCTGCCTGTCCACGACAAGAACAAGCCGATCGTCGAGCTGCACCCGCTCTTCAAGCTGGAGGTCTACGCAAACGAGAAGCCTCCGATCAAAGGGTCGGCCAAGGGTATCTGGCGGCGCCTGCATCTCGTCGACTGGTCGGTGACCATACCGGAAGCGTCTCAGCGGCCGATGGATCAGCTCCTCGAAGAGTTCAAATCCGAGAGTTCTGGCGTCCTGAATTGGCTGATCGACGGGGCTTCGATGTTCCTCGAAGACGGCCTCAAACCGCCCGCCAGCGTCCGCGCTGCCGTCGAAGAATACAGGGACGACTACGACCACGTTGGAGTGTTCATTCGAGATTGCGTCAGGCCGGAGCCCGGTCAGAATGTCGGAGCCACATACCTTTATGAAGCCTACACCCGCTGGTGCAAAGAAAACGCCATCGACCCGTACCGGAATAAATCTTTCTCTCTGAAAGCCGTTGCTCATGGCTTACGGAAGTATCACAGCAACGGTATCAAGTATCAGGACATAAAACTTCACAACATTCCGGCTTCATCTGGCGGAAATCCCCCCTCGCCCCCCTACTCGGAGCCCTTTTGATGAGCCGAACTGGAAGGATTGCGGAAGGGACGCGGAAGGATTGCGGAAGGGACAAACCCTTGCAGAACAGGACGTCGGAAGGGAGGAAAGATTATCCCTCCACCTATGGGTATGGGAAAAGAGAAGAAAAAGCAGTGGAGGGAGTGCGAGAACGACCCTTCCGCTTGTCCACCCTTCCGACTGCGGACAGAAACATCAGCAATCCCAGCAGGTTGAGACCTGAGCGCTCTGGAAATCAATCCTTCCACGATGTGCCGGACCCTTCCGCCATCCTGAAGCTGGCCGACCAGGTGGACCGCCTGACGATCTCAAGGCGCGATCCGGAGCGGTTCTTTGAGGAGCGGTCAGAGATCGCGGCAGAGCTGCGGCGAGTCGCCCATGCGCAGGAGCGGCTGCCACGCTGTCGGGCGTTCACCCCACGACACCCAAAAACCCAGCAGACGTAGGGACCGTACCGGGCCTGCGGTCCTAGGCGGTGCCGGCGGGGCGCGGAATCTCCCCAGTCTGACAGCGTTTTCAAAGCCTAAAGAGGGCACCTCCCCGCTAAACTGGGTGCGAACGTCTCCGTTTTGTGAACAATGGGGGTAAAGTCGCGAGCCGCGGTTTGATCCGACCGGCGTGTCGGCTCTCGGATTGGATTTGCGGCTTTCAAGTCGGCGGTCGACCATCACGTCTCATCAGAGGGGACGACGATGGCGGAACCGACACAGACACGAAACCGGAAGGCGCGGGAGCGGACTGCGCGCTGGCGCGAAAAGCGGAACGAGGCGAGGATCCCGGAGGCATGCCAGGTGGACCGGGCCATCCTCGTCGCCCTCGCCTTCGCGCTGCAGAAGGGACCGCTGACGCTCGACGATCGTGCTCTCGGAGAGATCGCGGACCTGGCGGTCGGACTCCTCGCTCGGCATCACGATCGCGCCGAGTCCAAGCGAGCCCTGGCGCGTCGCATCCGCAAACTCTCGAGATCGGGAGAAATCCCTCACATGCTGATGCGCGAGGCCGATGTGACGAGCGTCACGGCGTAGGGGTGAAATGCCCCCACTGCCCCGTTACTCCGACATACGCCGTACGTGCAGATCAGTCGTCGTCGGACGGATAATCGACGTCAGAATGGTCCGCGTTCGCACCATTATCCGCCGGCTCGGAGTCGCCCTCGTCCGGCCGCAACTGGCGCGACAAGCCGCGAAACTTCCGGAGGCGAACGCCCGCGCCCTCGCCGTTCTCATCGATGAATTGAACGCCGGCGGCTTCGAGTGCTGCCCGAACCGTCGCTGACGAATGGCCACCAGCGGTTTCCTCCGTCTCGATCCGGGTGATCGTGTTTCGGTGGACACCTGATCTGTCGGCTAATTCTCGGACTGTCCAATTCAGCAGGCCTCTCGCCGCTCTAATTTGTGCACTTGTCACCACGTCCCTTAGCTCCTATAGTGCACCTGTCACCATTGTTGTGCATATAGCACACTTAAGGAGCTAACACCATGCCGAACGGACACGTTCTGGCAGCCGCCGAAGGCTTGCCTGATACCTTTGACAATTTCGACACGCCGACGCCGCTGGCCGATCTGATCGGGCTCGTCGCGCCGACGTCGGATGGGCCGGATGCGCAGCTCGTCGCGTACGCGAACACCTTGCGCTACCTGATCCGCAATATGGAATCGCCGACATCGCCGGCGGCACTCGATGCCGACTTCGATCGTGCGTCCGAAATCGTCCGGCTGATGAGCGATCAGGCGTCGACGACGCCCCGAGGCGTGGCAGCGAAGGGGTTCGCCGCCGCCTGGTCCCTCCTCGAATTTCGGCGTGACGGGACGCCGTTCGTCGATCCGACCGAACCCGGAGTCGGCCTCCTGGCGTCCCTCTATGGCGATGTGATGAACAACCGGAGGATGGGCGAATGAGCGTGTCCGAAGCCCTCACCCGCCGTCGCTTTCTCGGAAACGCCGCTCTTGTGGCCGCCACCAGCGGAACGGCTCTCGCCCTTCCGTCGACGGCGGAGGCGGACCTGCCGATCTCCTGGGGCATACTGAATGCCTACGCCGAGTGGCTGCACCTGGAGCGCCGCACGCTCGCCATGCAGATGTACCCGGGCCTGCCGGAGATGCAGGATATGGTCCCGTGCGGATCGGGCGTCTGCTCGATGTACAGCCCGCTCTGGAGCCGGTTGAACGCCGGGGATAATTCACTCCTGTGGGGCACGCCTTTAGCACGTGCGCCTCTGATCCTTTCGACGGCAGGGGTGAATCTCGACGATGTCCGGGAGGTCCAGGCATGAACGCCTTCACCCCCATTCCGACGACCTTCATCCCGCTGACGCCGCAGCTGCGTCGGCGGATCGAGGAGACGATCGAACAGCTGATGGCGATCCTCGATGCGTTCGACGGCGATCCTGATCTGGAACATTGCGCCGGCGATATGCCGGACCAGGACGCGGGCGACGAACGCGAGCCGGACGAGGACTTCGAGCCGGACGAGGACGATGAGCCGGATCTCTGCTGGTCTGTCAGGTCCTCTGGTGGAGGAAGGCGATGATCGAAACCGAGGCCCAGCGCAAGGCCCGCCACGCCATGGAGAACCTGCCGGTCGAGGATCGCGACTGGTTCATCCAGCGCATGTCGTGGGAGGACTCGACCCGGACCGTGCTGGCGGGCACTCCTTTCAAGCACAGCGTCGTCGGCGTCTTCGCGACCCCGGAACTCGCGGCGCGAATTGTCCGCGATCATAACTGTCGGAATATCCGATGATAACCTGCCCGTCAGTCAGGTTCCGGCTTGCCCAAAGCGGCGCATATCGTGGGAATTTCCCATGATAACCCCTGCCTCACTCAGGTTTTCCCCGAAGCGGGGAGAACCCCTTCGGCGCTTAGATGCCGGAATTCTCGGCCTCCAACCTTTCGGACAGAGCGAACGGTTGCCGATGCAGAAAACCATTCCTGCCAGAGGCCCATTGACACGTCGTCAGAACCCGCTCATACCTTCGACAGCTAGTCAAAGGATGAAGCCCATGGCCCTTACCATCAAGCAAATCTCTGATGCCCTCGGCATATCCCGGTCTCGCGTCGAGCAGTGGATTTCTCGGGGACACTTCCGCACCCCGGACAGGCCGATCATCGGCAAGGCGCGAGACTGGGATATCCCGGACGTGATGCGGCTCGCGATCATGCAGAGACTGCTGGAACACAATCTGTCTGCGGAAACTGCTGGCTACCTCGTCCAGTCGCATCCTCACGGCTTCAAGGATGACGTGGCCTTCTTCGTCGCCTGGGGCGGCTGGCATGAGATGGTCGGCGGAGGCAAAGCCCACATGCCGGGCACCCTCTACGACACGCTGGTCAAAGGATCAGACCTCGGCAGCTTCCTTGCCAACCCCGACGTTGAGTACGCGATCGTGATCAACCTGGACACGCTCGAACAGTCGGTGAAATCCGACCTCGCCAAGCTCGAAGAATTCAAAGGCGCCGTCAAACGGGCTGGAGCGGAGTACGACGAATGAGCGCGATACTCCGCGAAAACACCCTGACGCTGCACGGATCGGTCGGACCCGATCTCTTCGACGATCATTTCACCGCGACAGAGGTCGATCTGATCCTCGCAGGGCTCGACGATGCGGCAGACCTGACGGTGAAGCTCAATTCCGGCGGCGGCTTCGTCGACCATGCCCTCGCCATCTACAATGTTCTTCGCGCTCGCGCCGGTAAGGTGCACGTCGTGGTCGCGTCTGTCGCCGCCTCCGCCGCATCCCTCATCGCGATGGGTGGCGACCGGATCACCATGGCTGCCGGATCTGTGCTGATGATGCACGAACCGATGGTGACGCTGCTCAATGCGGACTCGGCAGACCTGGCCTCTGCAGCGCAGGCGCAGGGCGCCTACACGACCGGCGTCGTCGGAATCTACGCTCGGCGCAGCGGCCGGTCCGAAGCGGACGTGCGGGCCCTCCTCAAGGCGACGAGCTGGTTCGACGCCGAAGCGGCCGTCCAAGCCGGCTTTGCCGATGACGTGGGGGATGAGGAGACTTCCGACGTCCCGCCCTTCGACTATCGCATGTTCGCAAAAGCGCCGAGCCGGCTGACGGCGATGGCGTCCGCGAAGAATTGGAAGATTCACGCCACTGCTATCGACGCGAAGGCGACACTGGCTCGCGCGGAAAAGGCCGAAGCCGACCTCGTGGCGCTCCGGCAGGACTTCGACGATTTCAAGATCCGGGCCGAACACGCCGAGGCCCGTATGGCCGGCCAGCCCACGGGGCATCTCGCCAACCCGTCCCGCCGGGCCGGGCCGGGCCATCGTCTCCCGGTCCGCTGGGACAACTTCACCACAAGGAACGACTGAAATGTCTCAGACAGCAACGCAATCGAGCCTGGGCGACACGTTCGACCCCATCGCTCTGAGCCTCGTCAACCGGCACTCTCCCGGAGGCTTCCGTAGCGTGTTCGGCGCCGACGCGGCGCGGTCTTACGCGGGTATGAGCTTGAGGACCGCCCTCGAACAGACGGCCAGCAGGGCCGGACTGACGGTCCGCAACGCGATGACCTCGGACGACTTCACCCGGATCATCAACGATGTCGCCAATGTCGCCGGCATCATGGGCTACAGCTACAACCAGCCGGAGATCCTCAAGGTATCTCACGAAACGCAGCAGATCGAGAATTTCAAGCCGCAGGAGCGGGTCCGTGGCGGCGTCTTTCCCAGCCTGAAGGAAGTCCCCGAAGGTGCAGAGATCACCTATGGGACGATCGGTGAGGCAGGCGAAACCTACAGCGCCGCCCGCTACTCCCGGATGTTGGAAGTCACGGAACAGGCGATCATCAACGACAGCTTGGGCCTGCTCGTCCAGCCGGCGCTTCGCATCGGTGAGGCGACAGCCGATCTCAAGGCGTCGGTGGTTGTCGATCGGATCGTTTCCAATCCGATCCTCTCTGACGGCAATGCGGTGTTCTCAGTCGCTCACGGCAACCTGGGCGGCGGCTCATCCTTGGCGATCACCGGCCTTAGCGCGGCCCGGACGGCGATGCGCCGTCAGAAGCATGTGGACGGCGAGCGCCCGATCAATGTGGAGCCCGTGTTTCTCGTCGTGCCGCCCGAGCTGGAGACGGAAGCACAGAAGCAGGTCGCCAGCATCACCGCCAACATCGCGGATGAGGTCAATCCCTTCTCGGGCAATCTGATCGTACTCACCGAGCCGAGGCTGATTGACGCCGACGCCTGGTATCTCTTCGCGCGGCCGGAGCGTCAGCTCGCCCTCGAGCATGGCGGGATCAACGGCACCAGCGATCCCGAGATTCGTTCCGAAGCGCGCATGGAACGCCACTCGGTCGTCACCCGTGTCACCGTCGATTTCGCCTGCGGCTGGATCGACTGGCGCGGCGCCTACAAGAACCCCGGCCTCTAAGGAGCGAACCCAATGCGCAATCTAGTTCAGGACGGCGTTGTCGTCCCTCTCACAGTCTCCGCCGATACCCTGCCCGGCGATTTGGTCAATGTCGGCGCGATCGTCGGGGTGGCGGTCAACGCCGCCCCGACCGGCGGAACCGTCCAGGCTCGTCTCGAAGGTGTGTTCGAAGGGCTCCCGGGCGCGACTGGCGCGGCTGGGACGCCGCTCTTCTACGATCCGTTGGCCGAGACCCTCACGGCTACCGCAACAGACAACGTCCGCGCTGGCGTCTCCCTGGGCGGCGGCCTGGTCAGGCTCAACGGAAGCTTCTGACGTGACCCGGCGGCGCATCAAAGGCGCGCCGCCGGCATCACCCTCGCGGCAAGCTGAGAAAATGGAGTGGCGCCATGAAGGTGCAGATCGATTCGATGAAGATATTTTCCGAGAACGACCGGCCTTTGCCTGCCGCCTTGGCATGTCTAAACGTCTCGCTAGAAGATCAGATTCTGATCCGGCGTTGCATTCTCGTCGATGAGGACGGCGAACGCCGCGTGATCCCTCCGCATGGACGCCGGGCCGGAGACTGCCCCGTCTTGTGGCGCCGCGCCGGGACGCTCGCGCAACAGATTTCGGCGGCCGGCATCGCCGCCTACGACGCGATGAGAGGCGGAAAGGGCTAGCGACAATGGCCAGCGCAACCCTGAACCTCAGGCTCACCCCACGACGCATGCTGACCGAGCGCGAGGCCGCCGACTATTGCGGCCGTACGATTCGCACATTCAAGGGAGAGTGCCCTGTCGCGCCGACGGTCTTCGGGAACGGCGACAAGCGGTTCGACATGCGTGATCTCGACCGATGGCTCGACGGGCTGAAGCTTGGCGCACCTGATGACGCGGACGCCATTCTAGAGCGCCTCGGATGACCAGCGTTCGCGTGAAGGGCTTCAAGATATTCAAGGACCGGCACGGCAAGGCTCGTTGCTACCACCGGGCAACCGGGACGGCGGTGGACCTGGCGAAGGCACCGCTTGGATCTCCGGAGTTCTTCGCCGAATGCGGCCGGATCAGTGCCCTTTCCGCAGCACCGGCACCAGCGAAGCCGGGAACGCTCGGCCGCCTGGTCGAAGAGTATCGCGCCGCGCCTTCCTACACGGATCTCCGCCCGCGTACCCGATCCGACTATGCCAAGTGCCTCGACTATCTCAAGCCGATCGCGGACACGCCGCTGATTCGCTTCGATAGCCCCCTCGTCGTCAGGATCCGCGACAAGGCCGCATCGAAGCACGGCCGCCGGTTCGGCAACTACGTGAAGGCCGTTCTGTCGATCGTCTTCGCCTGGGGGGCCGAACGCGGCTATCTGGACCGCAACCCGGCCGACAGCGTGAAGAACATTCGTCGGCCGCGTGACGCACCTGAAGCGAACCGCCCGTGGTCGGATGGCGAGCGGCATGCCGTCTGGGACGCGATGCCGGCTCACATGCTGCCCGCAGTGGCCCTGATGATGTATTGCGGCCTCGATCCTCAGGACGCGCTCTCCCTGCCCCGCAGCGCGATTCGCGATGGCCTGATCGACAGTCGGCGCGGCAAGACCAGCGAGCCGCTCTGGCTGCCCCTGCCGCAGCCTGTGAGCGATGCCATCATGGCCTCGCCACCTCACAGCGCCGTCACCGTCTGCGCGACATCACGCGGCCATGTGTGGACCGTCAGCGGCTTCCGGGCGTCCTGGCGGCCGATCCGACAACGTCTGGAGAAAGCCGGCGCGGTTCGCCCCGGACTCACGCTGAAAGGACTTCGTCATACGGTGGCGACGATCCTCGCGGAGATCGGCTTCGACAATCGGTCGATCGCGGACTTGCTCGGGCAGAAAACCGAAGCGATGGCCGCGCACTATTCCCGGCGCGCCGATCGAACCCGAAAGAACACGGCGACGATCGAGAGTTTTGCCGCCGAGGTGAACAGACGGCGCACGAAAGTTGTCAAACCGTCTGAGTAAAAGTGTCAAACCCTACCAAAGCTGGAAGGATATAACGATATGAAGCGTAATGAATTCAATGGGTTGAATGGTAGCGGGAGAGGGACTTGAACCCCCGACACGCGGATTATGATTCCGCTGCTCTAACCAGCTGAGCTACCCCGCCACGGAGCGGATCGTCGTGACGACCGCTCGGAACGAGGGCGGATATAGGAGAGCGCGCCGACGCCTGTCAATGCCTGCCGGCCGCTTTGCCAGGGCAATCGCATTTCAGAACAGGCTGAGCAGGCGAGAGAGGAATGCATTGTCCCAGCCTGCCCTTTGGAATTTCCCCTTCAAGGATTCCTTTGAGCCGTCCTTCTGCAT
>NZ_JAZHLI010000088.1:0-12299 GCF_036549475.1 Aurantimonas sp. A2-1-M11
ACTCTGATCCGCCTCCCGGAAACACCGTCATGTGGCGGGGATGGCGACGGCTCATCGACATCCAGATCGGAGCCGAAATCCACCAAGGCCGAACTTATGGGTAATCGCAAGCCACGCCGGATGGTTACCTCAGGAGCTCGTGCAACGCGGTCCAAGCCGGATGGTTACGGCAAGGCCGATGGTGCGGATGAAGAGGCCGAAGCGGATCTTTTGGTGCGCGAAGACGTGCTCGACGGCGGCCAGAATGGACAACTGGACGCGCCGTTCTTGCTCTGTCGTTCCAGATGCTCGGAGAGCCCAGAAAGCGACCGCTGCTCCATCGATCTGCCTCCATGTCAAGACGGACGAGTGAACCACGAAATCACCCGCCAGGCGAGTTCTCGCGGGCCTCCATCTACGCTCGCTGGTCGCGCGCGGCCGGGATCGAAGGCTTTCAGCGCCTTCTTTTTCGGCAGACACTGACGGTTTACCGACCTCCCGTAACCCAATAGGGATGCTGCACGAGTCGTCGCCTTTTGCCGAACTCTTCCCGCGTCGACACAATTAGGCATCCCAAAGCGACAGGAAAAAAGAGACGCACGGCTTGTGGGGGGCTGAAGAAGAAATGCCAGAACATGAGGAGTGTAAAGAAAGTCACAGCTGGTAAAAGAATTCTTTCTGGAGAACGAGGTAGTCGAGAAGCCATCGTTGATGCTGAAATCAGAAGCCGTAACATAGCTGCAAATCCAAGAAGTCCTGACCATACCCAAGTAGAACCTAAGAGAGAGTGGACGGGAATAAAGCCTAGGTAGCTTTCTCTCTCTACGGATTCGAAATTATAGCTTCCCGTTATTACCTCTCTCATATATGTGAATCGGTAATCCTTATCGATTGCCCAAGAGCCCCAGCCAAAAATGGGGCGTTCGGCGATAGCGGAGGGTATGACCAGCCATTCGGATCGTCCCTCAATTATGAGCTCAAAGGGGTTATAAGGGTCTTCCATGCGCGTAAGCTGCTGGCCATTGTGCCCTAGCGGGTTATTGGCAAAAGTGTAGTCTACGTAAGCGACATAGGCGCTATAACTTAACGCGGTCGCGGCGACACCGGCGATCAAGATTTGCCCCATTCTTGGCCGGAACCGGAAATAAATGGCGACAAGAGTCATGGCGGATAAGAAGAACACCAGTCCACTGGACCGAGCGTCAAATACAAAATAGCCGAGACTTGCTGAGACAAGGACAACTGCGGCGGTCAACAGGTTCTTGCGGCCGAGCCAGCATGCAATAAGAAGGATCGCTGGTGTAAGGAACGGGTCGACGCGGACTTTGAAGAAGTTGGTATCCGCCGTGAGAGACGCAAGTTCCAGCGCAACCTCAGAAAACCTGTCACCGTAGAGGGGTTCTCCGAGAATGCCCTTGGCAAGTGCGGTGGCGGCGAGGAAACTTAACAGCGCCTTGGGGTTCTGCGCGGTGACAGAGACGACAAACAATAGCGAGATCCCACCCAAGATCGGTGTTGCCATGTTTCTGGCCGAGTCGAACAGCCCGGTGCCGTTCCATAGATCGGCAAGGATAATGGCAGCGACCCAGAGGGAATAAGCTCCGAAAATGCTGCGGACCATGCGATGACGCCGATACGCGGACTTCCATGGCAAAATCGGCAGGCATACCAACGCGACGATCTCTCCGCCATATAGCCGAACTCCGACATCGAAGGAGACAGCCCACCCTGCGCCGAAAAGAGCCATTAAGATGTGAGGCCAGAAAGGGCCCCGCGAAGTTTTTCCCTGCGCGTGACTGTGCGCGAAATGGATGGAAGTGGCAGCGGTCTGCATCACTTGTCTCCAGCTTCGGCGTGCGAAAATATGCCGAAAATGCATTGTCTGATCGCCCCGGCCAAAACCTCCTGCCCGCTTAGGGACGGGTGAATTCCGTCGCGATAGTCGGCCGTGGATCGGATCAGCGGCATCTCGTCCACGATCGGGGCTTCCCCTGCCGCTTCCGTTATGGCCGAAAACCCTATGTCCCAGAGCCTCTGCTCGAATTCCAGCCGAGACGGGTGCAGGACGAAACAAACTGGTAGCGGCATGGCGGCCAGCTTCTCGACCGCTGCGATCGCATCGGGCATCACCGGCGATGCGGGGGCAGCTTCTGGCGCGCCCGCGGCTCCGCCGAAAGACGGCAGGTAACGGGGAAGGTATCGGCGGACCCCCTCTGCAATGGCGGACATCGGTCGCTCCACAGGGTGCGTCGCGGGGTCCAGCGGGGCGAAGGTTGGGACATCACCGGCATCATGACTGGAGAGCACGACGACGAGCATGTCAGCATCGAAGAGACCGAATTCGTCGATGTAGGCTGCCATATTCTGCGGCCCCCAACTGCCTGCAGATGCATTGAGGACGCGCACGCCACCGGTGGAAAGAATGTTTGTCGCCAACTCCGAATGATCGGTCAGGTTGCCGCCATTCGGGACAGAATCTCCCACCACCAGGATGCGAAATTCTCCATCAGGCTTCACCGCAGGGAGTGGCTCGCTCCGCATCCCATATTCGTTGATCAGCACTCGGTTTCCAAAACGATCAACGTCTTGGTTCGGGGCAAACATATACTCAATGGTCGGATGAGCGACCGAGAGCGGCGGTGTTCCGAGGCCTAAGCCAAATCGAGCGAACGCTTCAGCTCCAGCAAGAGCCGCCACGACCAGCGATGCGCCGAGGATGATGAGAGTAAGTCTTCGCATCTTAACGCCTGCCGATCTCGCCACTCTTTTCGTCCGACCCATAACACAGCACTCGTCCCGTTAAAGCCATCGACAGGAGAACCACAGGCGACGCACCCCACAGGGGCGCGCTTTCGCGAGCCTTAGGGGAAGGGGATGACGGCCGGGTCGTCCAGCTACGACGCGGCGCCGGCGGCGGGTGGAGCTCAGATGGGATATTCGGGGCGCCGCGCACGTCGCACACGTTGCAGGATGGCGTCCTCACTCTTGGCTGGAGCCTTCGCCATGTCACAGCATCATTACCATGTCGGTCTCGACATCTCCGTTAAAACGACAGCGATCTGTATCGTTGACGCTCAGGGCCGCGTTGTTCATCGCGCCGTTGTGGAAAGCGACCCGGTGCCCATCCGCGATCATCTTGTCGGACTCGGCCTCGCCCTCAGCCGGATCGGTCTGGAAGCGGGCACGCTTTCGGCATGGATCTATGCAGGCCTAGTGGAAGCGGGACTTCCAGCCATCTGCGTCGAGACACGCCACATGCACGCCGTGCTGTCCGCCCGCATCAACAAGACGGACCGCAACGACGCGCTCGGAATTGCCCAGATGATGCGCGTCGGGCTGTTCAAGCCCGTTCATGTCAAAACGTTGGCCTCCCAGCAGCGACGGCTGCTGCTCACATCCCGCAAGCTTTTGCAGCGCAAGGTCTACGACATCGAGAATGATCTGCGCGGCCAGCTCCGCAACTTCGGCCTGAAGGTCGGAATCGTGGGAGCTGCCGGGTTCGAGTCTCGTGTCCGTGATCTGATCGCCCCGCTTCCGTTCGTGGAAGCGGTCCTGGTACCGCTCCTTCAAGCTCGTTCGTCCTTGCGGACCCAGTTGACCAAACTGCACAAGATGCTGCTCGACGAGGTCCGGTCCGACCCGATCTGCCGGCGACTGATGACGGCGCCCGGGGTCGGTCCGATCGTGGCGCTTACCTATCGCGCCTGCGTCGATAACCCCGCCCGTTTCAGCCGGTCCAACTGCGTTGGAGCTCATTACGGGCTGACGCCAAAGCTCTACCAGTCCGGGGAAACGGCACGGCATGGTCGGGTCTCGAAGTGCGGCGATGCGCTGATGCGGTCGTCCCTCTACGAGGCGGCGTTGGTGCTGCTGACGGGCGCCCGCGGACGCTGGAATTCGTTGAAGGCCTGGGGTGTGGCGGTAGCCAAGCGAAGAGGTATGCAGAAGGCGATCGTGGCAGTCGCCCGCAAGCTCGCAATCGTCCTTCACCGCATGTGGCGGGACGGAGTAGACTTCCGCTGGTCCGCCGCCCAATCCGCCTGACGAAGCAGGAAAGGCAGCGACGACCACATCCAGCTTCTCCCTCGCGGGAGAAGGTCCCTGCGGGGACGACGGGAGCGGGCGAGACCGGGGAAACTAGTGCGACAGCTCAACGCTGATCGCGCGGCTCAGATGGCTCCGCCCACTCCTTCTGATCCCATCATGAGGCGACGCGATCGTCGACCTCGGAGAGAAGCAAGAGCCCCGCAGGCACCATGCAGTCCGCGACGGAAGAAGATTCAAAAGGAGAGTTGACCGATGAACCCCGAATAGAGAAGAAGTTTCCCGAGGCAGCCTCTCGAAGGATCAGCTTCTCCAGCGGGAGGTCGGACGGCCTTGCGCAGCCGATCGCTCTCCTCTCCAGATCCTTCAGACGCTTGACCTGACTGCCTCTCAGGCCGCCAAACTCCTTGCGCCAGCTAATGGCATGGACGGCTCTCCCTCATGGGTCGCAAACTGAGGCTTTGCCGACCGGAGGGAGGCATGAGATGACACTCGACATCCTCAATTTCGACCTCGCCAAGAACGTCTTCCAACTCCATGGCGTAAACGCGAGCGGCCGCGTCGTGCTGAAGCGACGCGTGATGGGCGATCAGCTTCTCGAAGTGACAGCGCAAACCCAGCCCTGCACGATCGTCGTCGAAGCCTGCACCGGTGCCTTCACCTCGGCCCGCAAGTTTGAGGCGCTCGGACATCGGGTGAAGATCATCAGCCCGCAGTATGTGAAGCCCTTCGCGCGTCGGCAGAAGAACGACGGCAGCGATGCTGAGGCGATCTGCACCGCTGCCTGGCAGCCCCACATCCCTCTGGCGCCGAAGAAGCCGATCGAGCAGCAGGACGTCCAGGCTTTGCACCGGGGTCGCCAGCGCATGGCCAACCATCGCACAGCCGTGGTTAGCCAGATCAGGGGCCTTCTGCTCGACCGCGCTTTGGCGATGCCTAAGAGCATCACCTGTGCCCGGCGGTTGATGCCCGACATCCTGACCGACTTCAGCCACGAGCTGACGCCGATGGCCCGCGAGACCATCCACGAGCTCTACGATCTCCTCAGCGATCTCGACCGCCGCATCACATCGTTCGACAAGAAGATCGAACGGGTGTTTCGCAAGAGCGAGCCTTGCCAGCATGTCGCCAGAATCAAAGGCGTTGGTTCGAAGACCGCCACGGCCATCATCGCGGCCGTCGGCAACGGCGCCGAGTTCAAGAGCGGCCGTCATCTCGCGGCTTGGGTCGGCCTGGTGCCGCGCCAGTTCTCAGGCGGCGATCGACCGTGCTGATGGGCATCCCCAAGCGCGGCAATTAGCATCTGCGCAGCCTTCTAGTCCATGGCGCCAGAGCCGTGGTGAGAGCCTGCGCGAACAAGACCGACCCACTGAACCAGTGGGTCAACCAACTTCGGGAGCGACGGGGCTTCAACCGGGCACGGTTGCCGTCGCCAACAAGAACGCGCGGATCATCTGGACCGTGCTTCGCCCGGGCGAACCATAGCGCCGCTGCCCGAAGAGCCTGCCCATCATGACTGCTAGCTGACGGAGAAATGAGACGCGCAGGTCGGACCGGCGCGCAAAGAGCCTGATTGCTATCAAGGCCTACCAGCTGTAGAGGCGTGCGGGAGCGGATTTGCCATTTGGGCGCCCCGGCACAGGGTGACGCCGGATAGATGTTTGCAACAGACCACGCGGATCAGATCAAAGCCTGCTTGCAACGGGAGAGCCGTCCGTAGAGATTGTAGGTGAATTGCCTCACGCCGATCGCGCACACCGCCTCGGCACCCGGACCGCCTTGCGAAACCAGGACATTGACCTGCCGGAGCTTCGCGACGATCTCCTCCGGCTTGTGCTTCTTTCGCGGCATTCTCTCGTCCTCCAACGGCTCAAAAACCATACCCGAGGGAGGACCACTGCGTGGGGGGCAGACCAGTAGACCATCTGGAAGCGGCGGTAAGCCTACGTTTGATGAACTTGCCGAATGACGCGCTGCAGGTTAAGAATCTGGTGTTCGATGATATAATCCGTACGGACCATTTCCATATGAAAGCTGTTTTCCGAGATTTCTCAAATCTTGCGCACCCGTTCTCTCAATTTCAGACTTGTGCGATTGAATTGATTAACTGGACGTTTGATCAGAAGATCGTGGCTCGGGGCATCGCTATCGTAGTATCATGCATTAACATTGCTTGCTCTGCGCGCTGGCACGTTGGCGTCCGCCCTAAAGGGAGCAACGTCATTCAATTGTGCCGTCAGGACCGTAGTTAAAATGCTCATCTGCCGACAGATTGTTGCCTCGGTTGATGACGAGGCGGCGGGACCAAGTTACTCCGTGACCGCTCTGGGGGCCGCGCTCCGCAGGCGCGGCGTTGATTGTGCTGTGATGGCTGTTGGGCGGCGCTCTCCCGAACCGGGGCTGCAGATTTTTGATCAGGACATGGCGCGGATGCCGGTGGCGAGCCGGCTGATGGTGTCGGGGGGGTTAACGCGGGCGTTGGACGCCGCGGCGGAGCAGGGGGCAGTGCTACATTGCCACGGGCTGTGGTTGATGCCCAACATTTATCCCGCACGTGCGGCACGCCGGCACGGCGTGCCGATGGTGGTGTCTCCCCGGGGGATGCTGGGTCCCGAGGCGATGGCCTTCTCGACCACCCGGAAAAAGGCTATGTGGTGGCTTATGCAGCGTCGCGCCTTGCAGAGCGTACATTGCTTTCATGCAACCAGCGAAGCGGAATTGAATGACGTCCGACGCATGGGACTCACTGCACCAGTAGCGGTGATCCCGAACGGGATCGACATTCCTGAGGGCGATCCAGCACCGGAACGCACGGTGCTGCATTTGGGCCGGCTGCACCCGAAAAAGGGCATTGACCGGCTCGTCGCGGCGTGGGCGCGTGTGGCGCCACGCCATCCCGATTGGCAGATGCGCATCGTCGGCCCGTCGGAACAAGGCTTTCGCGACGTCTTGAAACGCCAAGTGCGCGAGTTGGGCGCGCCGCGGGTGACCTTTGACGTGCCGCTTTATGGCGCCGCAAAATGGGATGCCTACCGCCGGGCTGGGCTGTTCGTGCTTCCCACGTTAAACGAGAATTTTGGAATGGTCGTCGCCGAGGCGCTGGCTACCGGGGTGCCCGTAATCAGCACCAGGGGCGCGCCCTGGCCGGGGCTGGAGACGAAGCGCTGTGGCTGGTGGGTCGAGCATGGACCCGAAGCGATGGCAGCCGCCCTGGACGCGGCGCTGTCGCTGCCGGATGCTACACGCGCCTCAATGGGAACCCGGGGCCGCGAATGGATGCGCAGCGACTTCGGATGGGACGGAATCGCGTCGCAGATGGCGCGAGTCTACGCTTGGTGCTTGAGGGAGTGCGACCGACCCGACTGCGTGGTCGAATGACGGGATCCGGCACGCAGTTCGGCGCAGCCACCAATCGCGCCACCCAGGGATGGAGCCGCTGCCTGAGAACGGTCCGTGCCTATAAGAGATCGATCCTATGACTCGACTTTTTGTTCTTGCCCGGGTTACCTGGCGGGATAAGTTGCGCCGCTTCGGTTGGGGCATCGTCCGATGCCTCCTCTATCGGCCGACTCCGATCGCTCTTCACGGGTGGCGCCGTTGCATCTTAGCCGCTTTCGGCGCCCGCATCGAGGGGCGAGTGTATGTCTACCCGGACGTGACAATCTGGGCGCCCTGGAATCTTCACATGGCCGCGGAAAGCTGTCTCGGCCCCGGGGTGACGTGCTACAATGTAGCTGTTGTGCGGCTGGGCCGCGGAGTGACCGTCAGTCAGCGCAGTCATCTGTGCACTGCAAGCCACGATTTCAACGATCCCGGTTTTCCACTGACGGGCGCGCCGATCACGCTGGAGGACGGAGCGTGGATCGCGGCGGAGGTGTTCGTGGGCCCCGGCGTGACCGTGGGCGCTCAGGCCGTCATCTTGGCCCGTGGGGTGGTCGTGCGCGACGTGCCCGCCGGGTCCGTCATGGGCGGCAACCCTGCCCGCCATCTGCGCGACCGCACCGCCTTCAAAGGACAAACGATATCGTGACTTGGCAAACGAACCCAGCTTTCATCGGTCTGCGCAACATTGTCCGCAAGACGGGTCTAAACCGCCGTCTGGCAGGGTTCCGTGCTGGGGGCGGCTACGAGCACGCCTTTGACGATGCGCTTTCCGCCGCGCTCAGGTCCGGCGACGTTGTATGGGATGTAGGAGCCAACGTTGGCTATTACACAAAGCGCTTCTCCGAGGCCGTGGGGCCTGACGGACATGTGGTGGCTTTCGAGCCCTTCCCCGCAACGGCCGAACGGTTTCGCGCACAAATGCAGGGCATAGAGAATTACAAACTGCATGTGTCGGCGCTAGGGGCCGAGGCAGGCAGCGTCATAATGCAGGCCGGTAGCGACGCTTTAGGTGCGACCAGCCGGATCATTGAGCATGGCGAGCACGGGGTTGCAATCCGGCTCGAAACTGGTGACGGCCTCTTGGAGAAAGGCGACGCCCTGGCTCCGAACCTCGTGAAGATCGACACAGAGGGGTTTGAGTTGGAAGTGTTGCGCGGAATGACGAAGCTGCTCAAGTCGTCCAGATTGCGCGGAGTCTTCGTCGAGGTCCACTTCGGACTGTTGGCAGATCGCGGGCAGCCGCACGCTCCGGCCGAGATCGAGCGCGTTCTGAAGGCGGCCGGACTCGCAACGCGCTGGGTTGGACCCTCCCATATTGCCGCGGAGCGTGGCTAACCGATGCGTCGCTTGGACTTGCCCGGCACGGACCTTAGCGTCAGCCGTTTCGTTTTCGGAACTGCAAGCCTGCACCACGTAGGCCGCCTGCCGCTTCAGACGGCCCACTTGGAGGCCGCCGCAGTCGCCGGCTTTACGCATTTTGACACTGCGCCACTCTATGGCTTCGGCGGGGCCGAAAGCGCGTTCGGCGCGGCGTTTGGCAGTGATTCGGCATTCACAGTCGCAACGAAAGTGGGGCTTTATCCGCCGGGTGGTATTAGCCGAGGACATACTACTATGTTGGTGCGGAAGGCTGGCGGCAAGCTGTGGCCGGCGCTGTCGCGTGCAGTTGTCGATTTGAGCGTGGCAAGGGCCCAGCGCAGCTTTGAAGACAGTCTGCGACGATTGCGCCGCGGACATGTAGACTTGCTGCTGCTGCACGATCCCGCCCCTGGCCTGTTACGCACTGAGGAATGGCAGCGCTGGCTCGTGGCCGAAAAGGACCGCATCCGACATGTGGGCGTCGCTGGTCCGGCGGAGATGGTGGCGCCCTTCCTCAAGGACGGCGGCGCGCTGGCGCAAGTAATTCAGGTGCGCGACGGTCTACAAACACGCGAGGCCGACATTGTAACCCGATTGGGCCGATCTTTACAACTCACATATGGCTATTTCACGTCCGGGGCCGGCGGGCGCTGCGGGGCGCAGATTCTGACCGGTGCACTGGCCCGCAACCCCAGTGGCGCCATTGTCGTTTCGACACGGTCGCAGACAAGGTTGTCGGAATTTGGCAGGGCTGCGGCGCAAGAGGCGCCATGCTGAGGTCACTCGACGCTTCGGGCCCGGACATGCCGGTGGAGGCCGACGTGATTGTGGTCGGCGCTGGTCTCGCAGGCCTATTCCTAGCAGACGCGCTTGTAACGCGGGGCCTACGGGTGCTGGTGCTGGAAAGCGGCGCCGAGACGCAGGATGGTCAGACCCATCCCCTTAACGCTGCCGAGATGGATGACGTCCGCTACTTCGGGGCGGAATACGGGCGCTTTCGTTGCTTGGGTGGCACGTCGACGCGGTGGGGGGGGGCACTTTTGCCCTATCTGCCGGAGGATCTGGGCCCACATCCCTGCGGCTGGCATGCCGGATGGGGGATCGAGCCTCAAATGCTGAATCAAATGTTGCCTGCGGCAGAGTCTGCCTTCGGCGTCACGGCGGAAAGTTACGAAGGCGCGCCGCACGGATGTGGGGATGATCTGCTGCACGGGTTCCTGCCGCGGCAGCCAAAGTGGCCGACGTTTCGCAACCGCAGCACCGCCAACTTGTTCGCGAAGCGCATCCGGCGCGACCCGCGGATCGACGTCTGGACCGGCGCAACGGTAACGGGGATCGATCTGATGATCGACCGGGTTGAAGGGGTTAACGCGCAAAGCCGGAGCGGCCATCGCCTGAAGGCGCGCGCTCCGGTCGTGGTCTTGGCCGCAGGCGCGATCGAGACGACTCGGCTGCTGCTGCTGCTAAATCGCGCGCAGGACGACCGACTCTTTCCGCTGAACTCGCCTCTGGGCAGGGGCTTTCACGACCATCTTTCGGCTCCCATCGCTGATCTTGCCGACATCGACCGAAGACTGATTACGCGAATGTTTGGTTTTCGCTTCGTTAAGGGCGGCCTCCGTAATCTGCGGTTCGAATTGGGTCCTGCGGCTCGCACCGAGGCGGGTTTGCCTGCTGCCTTCCTGCACGTGGCCTTCACGCGCGATCCCGAGAGCGGCTTCGAAGGTTTGCGCGGACTGTTCCAGGCGGCGCAGCGGCGCCAGTTGCCCCAGGCGTACGATGTTCGTCGGATCCTAGCGGACCTGCCGTGGTTCGTTCGCGCCCTCTGGTGGCGAGGGGTCGAGCGGCGCGTCTATCCGCCCTCAGGGTCGGACTTCGAACTACATCTGGTGACAGAACAGGCGCCGGAGCCAGCGCATCGCATCATGCTAGCTGAGAGCGCTACAGATGCCTTCGGGCTGCCGCGGGCGCGAATTTCGTGGCGGATCGCCGAGGCGGACATTGCCCACTTCCGGACCGTGGCCGCCTTAGCGGTCGAACGCTGGCACGCCGGGCGGTTGAGTGGGATTGCACGGCTCGAGCGACGACCGGAAGCCCGAATCGATGCGATGTTGCGGTCCGGCGGCGGCATCTACCATCCGGCCGGGACTACACGCATCGGTCCCACCGCCGATACCGGCGTGGTCGACGCTGCACTGAACGTACACGGGGTGCCGGGTCTGCGCGCGCTGGCGACGTCGGTCTTTCCCACAGTCGGCGGAGCGAGCCCCAGCCTGGCGCTTGTGCAACTGGCGCTCCGCATGGCCGAGGGTATCGCTACTGCGGCCGCGGCCGCGCCTTATCGCAGAAGTTTAGGTTGTCCCGACGAGAGACAGGCGGGTTTTTCCGAGCCGGCCTCGGTCAATCTGGGCGCTCTGCTTTGACCGAGGCCGCAACCGTACCGCGCCTGACTGTTGTTATCTTGACCATGAACGAGACGAAGCATATCGGACGGGCGTTGCGGTCGGTCGCCCCTTTTGCTGACCGCTGCATTGTTGTTGACAGTGGCTCGACCGACGACACCGTTGCTCAGGCGCAGGCGCTGGGGGCCGAGGTGTTTACCCATCCTTTCGTTAACCAGGCGCGGCAATTCAATTGGGCGCTGGACCGGCTGCCCGCCGATACCGGCTGGGTGTTTCGCCTGGATGCTGACGAGGTCGTATCAGAAGCGCTGGGGACCGAGATTGCTAAGCGCCTGCCCGACCTGCCTGACGACGTGGCAGGGCTTACCGTTCCACGGCGTATTTCCTTTCTGGGTAGACCGATCCGGCACGGCGGGCTGTTTCCGGTGCATATCTTGCGGCTGTTTCGCCTGGGCCGCGGCCGCAGTGAAGACCGCTGGATGGATGAACACATCGCCGTCGCGGGCCAAGTCGTTGCATTGCAGAGCGAACTACTGGACGACAATCTCAATCCGCTTGGCTGGTGGATCGACAAGCACAACCGCTATGCTAGCCGCGAGGCAGTGGAGTTGCTGAACTTGGACTACGGCTTCACGCCACACGAGAAACCGGCCGACCTGCGTGGAGGGCAGCAGGCCAGTGTCAAGCGCTGGCTGAAGGAACGCGCGTACGCACGCCTACCCGGTGGGCTGCGGGCCCTTGCCTATTTTCTCTACCGCTACGTGCTGCGGCTGGGCTTTCTAGACGGGCGTGAGGGTGCCGCGTTCCACTTCCTTCAGGGGCTGTGGTACCGCTATCTAGTCGATGCAAAGCTGTACGAGGTGCGGCTGCACATGCGCCGCACCGGGGTCGATGCCGTCACTGCTATCCGAGAAGTGCTAGGGATAGACCCGCTGCGCTGAGCGTCCCCGTCCATTCACCGGCCCGAAGCGCTGAACGAATGCCACGCTCAATTCACAGATCCAGGCCCTCATATCAAAGTAAGCCCACGCGGTGTACCGCCTTCACAGCGTTCGCCGTATCGGTGAAGTCCTAGGAATAATCCTAGGAGCAGCACTATGACGATAGCAAAGTTCGAGGTGATTACCGGCG
>NZ_JAZHLI010000089.1:0-12289 GCF_036549475.1 Aurantimonas sp. A2-1-M11
ACGATCTACCATTCGAAAATTGCTCATCGCAGAACCGGTCATATGGCTGGAGAATCAATCTCTCGATTCTAATCGATATCCCTCGCGTGCGCTAAGTCCGACAGGCTGCTAGGGCAGGAGAACGCCTCGGACGCTGTCGGCGAGGCCCCGGTCGGTCCGCGAGAGATAGCCGACGGGAGGGAGGACCATCAGGCGCTGATCCAGATGGAAGGCGAGGCGGAGGAACTCGACGCCGCCTGCGCGGCCGCGCAGGAGATCCTTAATTCCACACCAGTAGGCGCGTTCGGCGACGCTGCGCCGGCCGAGATCGTGCAGCCGGCCTGCATCTGGGAGCTTGCTGCCTTCGCGGCCGAAGAAGCTGTCGAAAGCGGCAAGCCGCTCGACGAGGTCGCGGGTGCGGGACGCGAGCAAAAAATCGAGCGTCCGGTTGTCGCCATGCATCCGCTTGATTCCAACCACCGCTTCGGTCCTCGCCACTTGTCCCAGGGAGGCAAGGCGAAGCAGCATCTCGAAATCGTCGGTATGCGGTAGTTCGCTTCGGTAGTGGCCCGCCGCCTTCTGGGCTGAGGTGCGCACCAAGACCATGCCGGCGGCGATGTAGCGGGCGGGATTGCGACAGCGCGCCTCGATGAAGGCGCCGCCAGCGCAAAGCCGCCACCGCCAGGCACTCTCAGAGAGTCCGATGTAGACCTCATCAGCCCCGCCGCCGACATGAACGTCGGTCCCGTAGGCGAAGCTGACATCCGGCTTCGACTCCATCACCGCGAGCATGCGGGGGAGGCTTCCGGGCGTCAGCGCATCGTCCGAGCACAGCACCATGAAATAGTCGGCCTCGGCCCAGTCCACCCCCTCGTTGAAGGACGCGTGGGGGCCGAGATTGACGGCATGCGCTGCGACCTGCACCCGGCTGTCCTCGTCCGCCAGCCGGCGCGCGACCTCTACGCTGTCGTCGGTCGATGCATTGTCGATGACGAGGATTCGCAGGTCCTCGATGCCCTGGTCGAGCACGCTTCTCACGCAGTCGCGCAGGAAGCGTCCGTGCTTATAGCAGGGTATCGCCACGTCGACGCTCGCCATCGCACTACCTCCCTGCAACCGCGCAACCGCCCTTCGGCGGCCGGGCTTGTCGTTCCGTCCTTTCATCGTCGCGCCGTGCCTTTAACCCAAGAGCCCAGAGCGTCGGACGCGATCTCCATCATCCGGCCGGCCGGCCGGTCCATCTGCAGCAGCCATCGCAGAGGAGGAAGATGTGCCGCTCGGGGCCGCCTCTGATGCGCAAAGCGGAGCAACTGCAGCCCCCTTGCTCGGTCGCCGCGGCAGATATGCGAGACCGCTGACCAATAGGCATGGGCGCCGAGTCCATGCTTCGCCCTGGCAAGCAATTGCGGCGCGTCGGCAAGGAAGCGGCCTTCGTTGGCGAAGAAGCTCTCGAAGGCGGCTTGTCGCTCCGTGAAGTCCCGCAGGATAACGTCCTCATAATAGATCGACATCCGGGCGTCGTGATCGCGCCGGATCGCCTGGACCGCCCTGATGCTGGCGACCCCTCCGGTGGTGGCCAGACGCAGCCACATTTCCAGATCGTCGGTATAGGGGAGCGTAGGGCGGTAATATCCGATGCTCTTCTGGGCCGCCGTGCGCCGCACCACCGTGTTGGCGCCGATATTGTTCACGGGCGTCGCGCAAAGCCGCTCGATGAATTCCGCCCCGGTCGAGGCGACCCATTCCGAACGTCCCGCCTTTCGTCGGGCCGGGCGGCCCGGCCCGCCCGGCCCCAGCCGCGCCTCGATGCCGTGGGTGAAGCCAATCTCCGGATGAGCGTCCAGCACGGCCATCGCCCGGGCGAGCGCGCCGGGCGCCAGCAGATCGTCGGCATCGAGGATGAGGAAGTAGTCCGACGCCGCCCAGTCGATGCCCTCGTTGTAGCTGAAGGTCGCCCCGCGATTGGAGGCGTGCTCCACCACATCGACCCTGCGGTCGTCGGTCTTGAGCTGGCGCGCGACGGAGAGGCTGTCGTCGGTCGAGCAATTGTCGATGATGAGGACGCGTACGTCGACGCCGGCCTGGGCGACGACGCTTCCGACGCAGTCGCGCAGGAAGCGCCCGTAGTTGTAGCAGGGGATGGCGACGTCGACGGAGGACATCAACGGACTCCCGCCAAATCTACTTTAATCATCAGCTCCAGATAGGTCTCGGCGACGCTTCGCCAGGAATAGCGTTGTGCCTTTTGGAAGCCTGCTTCGACGAGGCGCGAACGTGTCGGGGCGTCGTCCTGAAGCTGGCGGATATGGCCCGCCCAGGCATCCAGATCGTCCGGATTGGCATAGAGCGCGGCATCGCCGCAGATCTCGGGCAGGCAGGGCGAGGTCGATGCGACGACGGGGCAACCGGCCGTCATCGCCTCGACGGCCGGCAGGCCGAACCCTTCGATCCGGGACGGGAACAGGAAGCAGAGCGCGCCCGAAAGTGCCCGCTTGAAGTCGTCGTCGCTGATCCGGCCAAGGAGGCGCAGGTTGTTCGGGACTTCGGCGGCATGGCGCCGGACGAGGCCTTCGTCGACAGCCCCGGCCATCCAGAGGTCGAGGCCCATCGCGTCGAGCTTGGCCGCCAGCCGGACCATCAGCTCCGCATTCTTGTATTTCTGATCCCGCCCGAGACACAGCGCGTAAGGGCGCCCGCTTGCGACCTTCAGGTTTGACCGCGCGGCGTCCCAGCGCAACGCATGATCGCTGCCGTTGTAGGTGACGGCGATCTTGTGCCACGGCGCGACGCCGAAACGCACGAGATGATCCCGCGACAGGCCCGATACCGTGGTGATGAAGGCGACCCGTTTGCCGAGGGCCGGAAGGATGGCCCGGTGTGCCCAGCGGAAGAGCCGCCCGTAGCTCTCCGGCATGAGGCGCGTGTGGAGATCGTGGATGCAGACGATCTGACGCGTCACCGCGACCGGGGCGAGGTTGCAGAAGCTCAACAGGCCCCCGCGCACATGGCCAGGCAACTGGGCCTGGACCCAGACCTGCGGGAGCCGGGGCTTGTCGAACTCCGGGACCAGGCGGACCGGAATGGATCGAAGAGGTAGCGGCTCGGTAGCCGGGCGAGGGGCGAGGAGGTCGATCTCGAGCCGGTCCGTCAGCGGATGGCGCTCCAGGATCAGCGTATCGAGCGCGAGCGTGACCTCGCGCGCATAGCGCGCCACGCCGTTCGGCTGGAGCGCGAGGAAGTCGCCATTGATGCTCCACACGCGCTTCGGCCGACGTGCCGCGTCGTGGACGCGGGACGGCATCGGCCTGCGGACTATTCCAGTCTCCTCGACAGCCTTTCGCAGCATGGCTTGCCAGTCCAGTCGAATGTGAGAACGCGATACGAGATCCTATCGGTTCGTGGGTTGAAGGCGAGCGCCGGCGGGGCGGTACGGGGCTTAGCCCTTTGAAGTACGGAGTTCCTTCGACGCCATCCCTCCGGATAGCTGAAAGCGCCCCGCCGCCCGAATTCGTTGAGCCTGCCCGCCCTTGACTGCCGTGATAGGCAAGATGAACCGAAGTCGCGCGCGCTCTTCTCGTTTCCGATGGAGAGCCCTGTTCTGGCGAGCACCCATGCCACGGCACTGGACCATCAACGGCCGCTTTCTTGCCCAACCGATGAGCGGCGTGCAGCGCTACGCGCGGGAGATCCTCCGGGAGTTCGACCTTCTGCTGTCGGAACGAATCGACATCGCGCGCAACCTGGAGGTCGAGCTTGTTCTTCCCCCCGATGCCGGAGATGCGCCGGCACTGACCGCGATCGGGACCCGTAAGGCCGGCCGCCTCAGAGGACATGCATGGGAGCAGGCGACGCTTCCCCGCCATGTGAGGGGCGGCCTGGTGAGCCTCTGCAACACCGGACCGCTGGCGGTCGGCCGGCAGATCCTCTGCATTCACGACCTCAATACGCGGACCTTTCCGGAAAGCTATTCGAGGTCTTTCCGATGGGCCTATGGCGTGCTACTGCCGGCGCTCGGCCGCACCGTGGCGACCGTCGCCACAGTGTCGAACTATTCGGCCGGCCAGATCTCGTCCTTCGGGATCTTCCCGGAGGACAAGATCCTCGTCGCGCCAAACGGTCACGAGCATGCGGCCGGCTGGAAGCCGGCCCACTCGGCCGCGACGCTCGGTGCGGCGAGCCGCGACACGATCGTGGTGTTGGGCAGTTCCATCCCACACAAGAACGTCGCCCTGATCCTCTCCATGGCCGACCGCCTGTCCACGGCAGGCCTGCGGCTCGCTGTCGTCGGCGACCTGGACAGCCGCGTCTTCAACTCGGCGGGCATCGCTGCGCAGGCCGGAAACGTCATCCGGCTCGGCCGACTGACCGATTCCGAGCTGGCCGCGCTCCTGCGGGATAGTCTCTGCCTGGCGTTCCCGTCCTTCGTCGAGGGATTCGGCCTGCCGCCTCTCGAGGCCATGGCGCTGGGATGTCCCGTCGTCGTCTCGGACCGCGCGAGCCTCCCGGAAATCTGCGGGAACGCCGCCCTCTACGCCGCGCCCGACGATCCCGACGCCTGGTTCGAACGCCTTGTCCGCCTGCGTCACGACCCTCGACTGCGAATACAGATGATCGCGGGCGGGCGGGCGAGACTTGCGCTGTTCCGCTGGCGGTCGTCGGCGGAGCGCTACCTCGAGGTGATGGCGCGGGCAGACGGTCTATCGATGTCCGCAGCTGCGGCTAACAAGGCTGCCGACTACGCTGTTGCGTGAAGCGCCTGGACCGCCGCGACGTTCTTCAGGATCGCCTGGTCGAACCGCTGTTCGGAAAACCGAAGGGCGCTGGCGCGGCAGGCGGCCGGCCTGATCGACGACCGGTTCTGCTCGAATGTCACGACCGCTTGCCGGATCGATTCCACCGTCTGCTTGTCGAAAAGGATGCCCGTCGGATCGTCCGTCATCCCCAGGGGTCCGACGATGTCGCGTGCGCCGCCGCGTCCGAAAGCGATCAGCGGGGTGCCGCAGGCTTGCGCTTCAGCGAGCGCGATGCCGAAATCCTCGCAGCCGGCAAACACCATCGCCTTCGCGCTACCGACCGTGCGCACATAGTCGTCGCGCGGCAGGTAGCCGGCGAAGGTGATGTTGGAGCGCGCCAGGGCGCGCAGGCTCTTCGATTGTTGACCCTCGCCGACGACAACGAGGCGGCGAGCCGGCATCTCGTTAAAAGCCTGGATGACGAGATCGGTACGCTTGTAGGGCGCGAGAAAGGCGGCCGATACATAATAGTCCAGCTTGTCCTCGACGAAGTCCAACTCCTCGATCGCGATCGGCGGGTGCACCACCTCGGCCTCGCGACCGTAGATTCGCTTGATCCGCAACCCGACATAACGCGAATTGGCCAGCATCAGGTCCGGGCCATGCGCCGTGCGCGTGTCCCACATCCTCAGGTGATGCAGCATGTAGCGGTAGAGGAGGCCTTTCGGGCCGAACCGCAGATGGCCTTGCTCCAGATAGGAGAACTGCTCGTCCCAGGCGTAGCGGGGCGGGCTATGGACATAGCAGAGATGCGGCTGGTCGGGACGCGTCAGCACCCCTCGAGCGAAGGCGGCCGAGGAGGAGATGACGAGGTCGTATCCTGTAACGTCGAACTGCTCGATCAGAAACGGGCACAGGAAGAACAGGGACCGATAGTAGCGCGCGATCAGAGGCAGCCTGTTGGCAGAGGACGCGTGGAACCGGACGTCGCGGAAATAGGCTTCCTTCACGTCCGCTGGGAGGAAGTCGAACAGCGTGAAGACCTCGGCGTTGGGAAACAGCCCGCAGATGCGGGACAGCACGCGTTCCCCGCCACGAAAGTGTGGGCACCAGTCGTGAACCACGGCGATCCTGGCATTCCGGTCGATCGAACCGAAAGGCGATGCAGAGGACGATCGGCCTTGCGGTACGCCGGACCAGTACGTCGGAGCCGGCAATTGGCTGCCGGGCCAATAGAATGCGTTCATTCGAATGTCGGCCATTCCAGCTCCTGAAACTATCCCCGCGACACCACGCACGGCAGACCGGAAGCACAGAGCCTGTGCCTGGCCCTAATGGCGCACAAGCCGGCCTTGTGGAGGGCGAGGTGCCTCGCGGGTGCAGGGTGCTCTTTCGGAGGACGTAGCGGTCATACCCCTTTTGAGCCCAAAGCGCCGCCGGACTGAGTAGCGGCCGGTTGCGTCTTATTCGGTGGCTGCCCCGCCGAGCGCGAGCGCGTACCGTTCAGTGCAGCCCTTTGACGGCCGCGAGCGATGGACGGATCTTCGATGGAGAACGAGAACGGGCTGCACCTGAAACTCGCCGTGGTCGTGCCGAGTTTGGGACGCCGCGACATGGTCGGCCGCCTGGTGACCCGTCTGGAATGTCAGCACAGGCCGCCGGACGAGGTCGTGATCTCCGCTCCCGACGAGACGCATGTCGGTGTCTTCTCGGCTGGCCGCTTCCCGGTTTCCCTGGTGTTCGGACCGAAAGGGTTGTGCGCACAACGCAACTCCGCGCTTGCGCGGACGCTCGATCGGTTCGACGTCGTCACGTTCTTCGACGACGACTTCGTTCCCGCGGACAGCTATCTCCAGCGTGTGGTCGAGGCCTTCGACCAGCACGACGACTGGGCCGTGGTCATGGGCGAGGTCGTGAAGGATGGCGCGAGGACTGATGGGCTCGACTGGGCGATGGGGCTGGAGGCGCTGCGGTTGGCGGAGCTGGAACGCCCGCCTCCGTTGCGCCTGATAGATCATGTCGGCGCCTATGGCTGCAACATGTCCATCCGCTCGCGGATGGTCGGTTCGCTGCGCTTCGATGAGCGGCTGCCGCTCTATGGCTGGCAGGAGGACATCGACTTCACGAGCCAGTTGCGGCGGCGGGGCCGCGTCGTCAGCCTCAGCACGATCCGGGGCGTCCATCTCGGGCTGAAGACCGGGCGGGTCAGCGGGAAACGCTTCGGATATTCGCAGGTCGCCAACCCGGTCTATCTCATCCGCAAGGGCACGGTGCCTGCAAGCTTCGCGTTGCCGCTCATGGCGCGCAACATCGCCGCCAACATCATTCGCAGCGTCTGGTCCGAGCCCTATGTGGACCGGCGCGGCCGCCTGCGCGGAAATCTCTTGGCTCTCCGCCACCTGCTCGATGGCCGTGTCGAGCCGGAACATATTCTGGAGATCTGAAATCAGGTGAGGTGACCGATCCTGGTCACCTCGGACTGGCATCGGTTCGCAAGTGACCCTGCATTGGACAGGGCGGAGGTCAAACATGGATCTTTATCGTTGGCTCCGGAATACGGGCCACTATCCGCCGCGGATGCCCCCGAGATCGTCGCGCAAGGGAGAGCGCGCCGGCATGGCCGTCGGCGCATGGCTTCCGCGCGCCGCGACCACGACTGTGATGCTGGCGATCTCCTTGGGCGCACTCGGCTCGACGGCCGGGGCGGGCGAATACCTCCTGGGGCCCCAGGACAAGATTCGCCTCAAGATCTACGAGTGGCGCGCCTCGCGCGACGTCATCTTCGAATGGACCGCCTTGAACGATCAGTTCACGGTCGGGCAGGCGGGCTCGCTTTCGCTGCCCTTCGTCGGCGACATCGAGGCACAAGGCGTAACACCGAGCGCGCTGGGCGTTAGCATCGGCGAGCGCCTCATGCGAAACATGGGGCTCGGCCGCCAGCCCGACGTTTCTGTCGAGATCGTCCAGTTCCGGCCGTTCTACATCGTCGGGCACGTGATGGAGCCGGGCGAGTTTCCCTATCGCCCGGGCCTGACCGTGCTCCAGGCGCTGAGCATCGCGGGTGGCGCGCGCACGCGGGAGGATGGTACGGGCAGGTTCGAGCGCGAACTGATCGCCGGGCGTGGTGACGTCGACCTGATCCGGCTGGATACGATCGGCCTGATGGCGCGCAAGGCCCGGCTATTGGCGGAACTGGCAGATGCCGAGGCGATCGAGTTTCCCGAGCAGCTGACGAGCCGCGAGAAAGAGGAATCCGTCGCCCTCGCGATGGAACAGGAACGCCGGATCCTGATGACGCGCCGCCAGGCATTGATCACCCAGATCCGCACGCTCGAGGAGTTGCGGGCCTTTCTCGGCGACGAGTTTCTTGCGCTGCAGTCTCACCTTGCGTTTCAAGACAAGCAGGTCGAGCTGGTCCAGAAGGAGCTGACGGGCATTTCCTCCCTGGTCAAGCAGGGGCTTGCCGTCGCGGCGCGGGAGATCGCGCTGGAGCGCGCCCTGATGCAGAGCCAGAGCGACAGGCTGTCCGCCCAGACCAGCCTGTTGCGCGCCCGGCAGGAGATAAGCCGGACCGATCTCGCCATCCTCGAACTGCGCAATCGCGCGGCCTACGATGCGACGGTGGCGCTCCGCGAAACCCAGGCTCAGCTCGATAAGATCGCGCGCCAGGCCGAAACCGCGGTGCAATTGCTGTACGAGTCGGAGATGTCCGCCCCCGGTCTTGTCTCAGTGCGCACCCGCACGGCCCGCCGGGAGCCGACCTACACGATCGTGCGGCCCTCCGATGGCGGGACGATCGAGATACCGGCCATCGAATCGGATGCGGTCGAGCCCGGCGACACTATAAAGGTCCAGATCCCGTTCCCGGACGAACTGGACGGGCTCATCTCGCAACCTGCCACGGTGGAAGCGCCGAACGCAGGGATCGCGACGGTCAAGCTCGGTCAGCTCGAAGACTAGAAGGCGTCCTGGTCCGATTAACGTCTGCGACCGACAGCCTTGATCAGGCAGCCTCTCCGACGCTCTGTCGATAACGGTACGGCGTTGCCTCGACAGGGCGTTTGCGCAGGTCGCGCACGCGGCCTGCGCAAACGACGGCGACGGCGACGAAAAAGACGATGCCGGGGTCGGCGCTGCCGCTGATCAGCGACCCGGAAACGATCCCCGCCAGGGCACACATGCGAACGCTAGACACGACCGCGCCGATCTCCGGATCGCCGTCCGCGTTCGTGGCGTTCGACGGGCGCGCCACAATGGCGAGTAGCGCCGCCATCATGATTGCGCCCAAAAGGCCGAGCTGGGACAGAACGGCTATCGGCCAGCTGGATGCACGGGAGCTGCCGATCCCGATGCCCAGTCCGCCCGTGTCGAGGAAGGACTGTAGGCTCTTGTAGTTCCAGTAGGCGCGCTCCTGGCCGGAGGCGGAGTTGACCTTGTCGAAGACTGCACTGTCCAGAAGATTCATGAACGGGCGGAAGAAGTCGGGGTTGCGCAAGCTGATCGCCATGACGACAAGGAGGCCGACGATGAAGAGGACCACCAGCATGATCTCGGCCGAGCTGACCCGGCCGACGGCGAAGGATCGCGCGATCGAGAGCGCGACCGGAATGCACAGGATCGTCAGGCCGACATAGGCCGTGGACGAGGTGGAGAGGATCAGGAGAACCAGCAGACTCAAGGAGAGAACCAACGCGAGGCGCGAGTTGGTCTTGCGCCAGTAGGTGTAGGTGAAGGCCAGGCAGGCGAGCGAGACGCCGCCGAAGGCGGATGCTTCCGAGTAGGCGCCGGTTATGCGCGAAAACCCGGCCTCGTCAGCTTGCGTAAGCATGGCATAGTTCGCCGTCCGCAGCGGCTTCAGTATGTCGCCAAGCCCCGCGAGCTTGCTCGCCAGATCGAGAACCCCCATGGCCGTATGGAGCGAGGACCAGAGCAGGAAACCGCGGCGAATGTCCTCCAGCCCCTTTCGGTGAAGGAGGACGATGCACACGCAGAGAAAGGTCACGCCGCCAAGCGCCAGATAGCCAAGCTGGGTGATGTTTCCCGAAACCGGTTCGAGCGGCACTTCGAACACGCCTTTGAAGGTGCGTGACGGCACGAAGGCGCTCGTCTGGCCGACAAAGAGGCGAGGGAGGAGGAAAGCCCCGATCGCGGCGTAGATCATCAGGGCCCCCACCACCCATGTCGCCTGGATTCGGCCGAGCACCTTGCCGAGATCTTGCCGAAGATGCTTGCGGACCAACACCGATGCCGCAAGGAGCAGCGCGAAAACCGTATAGATGAGCGGGGAGGAACCTCCGAGTGATCCGAGCGTGACGATGCTGGTCGATCCGAACGCCAAGGAGGCGATCAGCGCCGTCAGCAGTGACCCCCGGAGAGAGAAGGCCGAGACTAGGATGACGAGGCAGACGAGGAAGCCGACGGGAGAGAGTTGCATATCATCAGGCCTCGCCACGCGCGCCCAACGTGAGCTGGATGTCGCTCGAGTGGCATGAGTCGATCATTGCGATGCCAGGCTTTGGACATATTGGTGACTCCGATGTGCTGGATCGTGTGCGCAAGCTTGCCCATGGGGGCTTGGGGGAGAAGGCGGTGTTCTGGTGCTTTGCGGCAGCAAATGCCTTTGGCATCCTGATCGGGGTCCGCTTTCGCGCGCCTGCCTTAATCGTCGCGACCTTGTCGATCGCGATCCTCTGTGTCGTTGCTAACGCCTTCGAGGTCTTCTCAGAAGCGATCACGCTGACCTCCACGCTGCTGCTCGTTCTGACTATGCATCTCGGCTTCCTCATCGGGCTCTGCCTGCCGGTGCTCTGGCGGAAATGGGCCGACCGCTGAAGTGCGCCGGCGCCGAATCCTGTCGTCGGGCCCGGCTGTGCGACCGGGCGTTAACCGACGCGGGCGTTCAACATGTCTCATCGAATCGGGCGACCGCGAAGATTGTGCGGAAAAGGATCGCGAGATCGCTTCGGACGCACCAGGTCCTCACATACTGGCCGTCGAGTTCGACGCGGCGCGCGAAGTCGACCGTGTTCCTGCCGTTGACCTGCCAGAGCCCGGTCAAGCCGGGGCGCGTCCGCAGGTAGTCTCTCGCAACTTCGCCGTAGCGCTCCAGTTCGTCAGCGACGATAGGCCTCGGGCCGACGCAGCTCATCTCGCCGCGCAGGACGTTGAAAAGCTGCGGAAGTTCATCGAGGCTCGCCTTGCGGAGGATATGCCCGAAAAGGGTCACTCGCGGATCGCGTCTGAGTTTCCTATTCGCCAGCCACTCAGCCTCGGCTTCCGGATTGCTTTGCAGGTAGACGCTGAGGGCACCCTCCGGATCGGCGCACATCGTGCGAAACTTGTAGCAATTGAAAGGCCTGCCGTCGAAGCCGATGCGGCGATGGACGAAGAGCACGGTTCCGCCTTGCCCCCAGATCAGGACTGCAATCAGGACCATCAAAGGAGAAATTAGAACGAGCGCCGTGGCGGCGATGACGACATCCATCCAGCGCTTTGGCAGGCCGCCGACCGGGCGAAAAGGCTCGATGCGGTAGCAAAGGTCATTGTCGTTCGCCGCGCTGGCGGTTCCGCCTTCCCCAGGTTCGGCGAGCAGTGTCGTATCGGACCCCTCGAGATCCGGGAGCGCAAGGAATTCAGCCGCCCTTATTTCGATGGGCGACGCAGTTGTCGCCGGCGAAGTCAGAAGGGCGCCGAGATTGAACCGGCCGATATCCGAGCGGGAGATTGTCATGGGCCTTCGCAACCGTGGAACCAGGCCGCATCTTCGCCGCGCGGGAGCTTCCCGGACAAGGAGAGCAAAAGGAGTAATCTACCGGGGGTACCCTCACCTCCAAAGACTTACGTGCCGTTCAATCACCCGCTTTCGGCTGGATTGCCCGAGATCAAATTGCGGTGAAACAGATGTGCTTCGAGAACTTTCTGGGTCCTAGAGGCAACGGAGCTTTCAAAGTATAAATCTGCCGAACGATTGACGCATTCACACATTTTTAGGCCGGACCATCAACCGTGCAACGGCAATGTCGCTAACGGACTCGATATCGGCTTTGAGGAGCGCCGCATGCCTCGCTATTTCTTTCACCTTGAGCGAGGGGGGGTTAAAATACCGGATGTAACCGGATGCGAGGCCGTCAGCGATCTGGTGATAATCGAGGTTCTCGGCGAGATCCTCATGGAATATGCAGAAGAATTGGTTCTATGCGGCATAACTGGGCAAGATTGGAATCTGTCAGTCGTCGATCATTCAGGACGGCTATTGGCCCGGGTGGAAATCTAACAGTGTGCTGAAATAATCGACGCGCCGGATTGTTGTTCTTCCAATTAAGTGAAGGCGCCGGGCGCTCGGCTATAAATGGCCTGCGATTATCGCGCCTTGGGCAGTCACCTTCCGCCTCATGCCTCCAGCAACCGAGGCAGTCGGGCAAATTATTGGCGGCCATCGTCAGGGTGAAGCGGGATAGGACCCGCTCGACGCCGCGAAGGCGGTCTGGTGTTGCGCGACAACCATCCTGACCGGTTGCGACAAGCATGATGGCCGCTGCCGCGGCTCGAAGGACGGGCGTAGCCCGGCCGGAGAGCCG
>NZ_JAZHLI010000009.1:0-105173 GCF_036549475.1 Aurantimonas sp. A2-1-M11
AAGAAGGCCGTCTACGATCTCCTGTTCCGGGCCTCTACGGAGACGATGACGCGCATCGCTGCCGATCCCAAGCATCTCGGCGCCCGCATCGGTCTCACCGCCGTGCTTCACACCTGGGGATCGGCGATGACGCACCACCCGCACACCACATGATCGTGCCCGGCGGCGGTCTCTCGCCAAACGGGTCGCGTTGGGTCTCGTCGCGTCCCGCCTTCCTCCTGCCGGTCCGGGTGCCGTCGGATCCGGGACAGCGCGTGAAGGCGATCGTTGAGGAGGAGGTGTTCGAGACCGTCGAGCGGATCGAGGTCGATGAGATGGCCTGACGTTCCGGGGCGGCACGAGTTTTGACGGAGAAGGGCTAGCTGAACGACTGCACGCGCGGGTACATCTTGCGAATGCACCTATCTCCCCAGACCATAGAAGCGCTCGTGCAAGTGATATCGGGCGGTTCCGGCAATGACCCCTCGCCTTCAATCGGCATCTACCGATCTGGGCCGAAGCTCGAATCCTTCATGCGCGCGTGCGGAGCATCGATGCATGTCGGAAGCGGGTCCCGACTGCCCGCTCTCTCGGACGCCATCGAGTCCGTCAATCGCTCCGGAGAAGAGAGGATACTCCGGGAGATCGTGGAGCGAGCGGCGGATCCGCGGGATTTCATCGCGGAGCCTGACCGCGGCGCGAAGGTGGTCGCATACCTCAACCAGTTCCTGCGATACGACGACCTTGAGCTTCAATCGCAGGGGGGACGTATGCGGCTTGTGAAGGCGGGGACCTCGTTCGTCGTGGTCGATTCCCTCTCGGCCGTCGCGGCAACCATTGATTTCGACACCGTCCGCCATGACCTCGATCGCGCGCTCGCGAACGTGGAAGCGGATCCTGAAGATGCCGTGACGGCCGCGAGTTCCGTTGTGGAGAGCGTCTGCCGGTCCATCCTGATTGAGCTAGGGCTGGGGCTGCCGGAAAAGCGAGACATCCAAAGCCTCTACAAGGCGGTGCGCGATCCTCTCGGATTGTATCCCGACAAGGAGGGCGTACCCGACGAGATCGCCGCCGATGTTCGTTCGATCCTCGGCGGTTTGAACTCGATGATCCAGGGTATAGGCGCGCTCCGGACGCACGGGGGCGACGCGCATGGGCGAGAACGCGGTTTCAAAAGAAGCATCGATCCGAGGATCGCAAGGCTGGCCATCCATTCCGCAGGAGCGGCCGCGCTGTTTATGATCGAGACATGGCAACTTCGACACCCCACGAAGGCGCTGAATAAGCACTAGCCGTCGGATGCGCTCGCAATCAGGCTCCATGAGTTCCGGTAGTCGTCCATCCACCCGGGCCCGCAGCCGATGATAATGCTCATGCGGTCGAAGTCCGGAAGCAGTCTGCGGAACGAGCTGTCGTTCCTCGGTTGCCCCTTCTTGCCGGGAGCAGCCATGCCGCGTGTGACCTGCGGATGACATCCGCAACAACGGCGCTTGGCAAAAGCCAGCACTTCGGCGCCTCGTGCAGGTCCTCCTTTCCGAAGTCGACGAAGGCGTAAAAGAGAGTTGGCGCTGACAGGAGCTCGTGTTTCTCCTTCATGTGCCAACCGCGATCCGACCCCTTCTCGAGGCGCGACTTCACCTGCAAAGCGCAAAGCCGCTCGCCGATATCGTCGATTACCACGATGTCGGCGTTCGGCACTCCTACGGGTGCCAGGGCGGCGCTGTAGCCTCGCCGCAGCAGTTGGCTCATTACGTAGTGCTCTCCCGCCGCACCCAGCAGCGTCGACTTCGAAGCCATGAAGCCTCCGTTTCGATCTGCGATCCTTTTTATAGGGCTCGCCCTCGAATCTTGCAGGCGGCCCCGGCTTTCTCGTTTCACGCCCCCTTTTGAGACCCGCAGCCCACCCGACAGAACGGACAGCCCCTGAGCGTGCGATCCCTCGCGCGCCCGGCTACATCCGTGGATGTCGAGAAGCGCGCGTTCTCCTTCGTGGCATCGACAGAGACCCCGGTCCGTGCGTGGATCCCTGACCCGTTGGGCAAGTCCGACGAACACGGGGGCGTCCGCTTCATCGAGGTGGACGAAGTCCTGTCCATGGACAGCATCGACCTGGGCCGCGCGGTGGTAATGCCGCTCGTCGACGCCCACAACACCTTTTCGATCGACAGCCAGCTCGGTTCGGTCGAGACACTTCAGGTCGAGGTCATCGAAGGATTGGGCAGAGCCTTGACGGGGTCTACCCGCTTCGTTCCCTCGCGTGGCTCACTCGCGGAAGCGATGGCCGAGGGCCACTACCGCCAGCTCTCTATCGGCTACCTCGTCCGGCACCATGACAGCGAGATGCGCGAGGGCACGATGCCGCTGGCGACGGCGACGGACTGGGAGCTTCAGGAAGTCTCTTTCGCCGCAAGGATCCTGCTGCGTGCCTACGGCGCCGGTAGGGACGCGGAATCCGCGCGGCAGACCGGCGAATCCCTCGAAGCCCTCCGGAGCCGGAACCTCACCGATGAAATCATTGACGAAATGAGGGCTGCTCGGCGCCGCGATGAGCTTGCTAAGTGGGTGCGGGACAACGGGCGGTAGTTCGTGCGACGCTTGGCGGGCGATCCGGCGGACATCGAGGTCGTGTCGGACGGCCTTGTGAGGCAGGTGCTGAAGCACAATCGGCATGGGGCGGCTGTGTGTGTAGCGCGACAATCTGGATGAGAAGCGTTCTCACCCTGATTGTCGCGCCGCATGTGTGTGGCTGGCGGCCATGAAAGAGGCCCCGGCATAACCACCGGGGCCTCCGTCGTTTAGGCTTCCTCGTCGAGGAGGGTAGCACCGTGCCGGGCGGCGACCGCCTCCAGCGTCGCGCGGTGGGTGGCGATGGTGCGCTCGATGAGCGCGTCCAGCGCCGCCTGTCCGGCGACGTTGTTGGCGATCCCTGCGTTCGCCAGCACCCCGCGGAAGGTAGCGAACTGCTGCTTCGGCAGCGTCACGTTCAGGTAGAGCCAGCGGGCGGCGTCGCCCGGGAGGACCACCTTCCCGATGCCGGGGCGGCTCGTGCTGGGTGGCTCCTGTCCGTTGCGGACCGCCGACGGGATGCTGCGGAACCGCTCGGCCGCGGCCGCCGCCATGCGGTCCATCGCCGCCGTGCTCAGGCGGGCTTTCGGGGTGAATTTCTTGATCTCTGCCATGTCGTCTCTCTCCTGAGCGCGCTGAGGGGGCGCTCGTCGCCCGCGAGTCCGAGTCATTCGAGCCGCCTATCAGGCGGCTCGCGACTTCGTGCTCGGGGCGGTGGATAGAGAGAATGGAGGTCGACATCGGTTGATCCGTAATGGTGGGCGGCGTCGATCGCATGAAGCACCCGAGGAGTCGAGCCCGCCTTTCCGGACACGGTTTCCAAACGGTGCCCGTCGTCGCTTGCATTCTATGCGTCCACGCTTGCTCGACCGCATCGAGAGGGGGGAACCAGAACATGCTCGCAGCCATCGCCGCCGCCATCCGCGCCGCCGCATCCGCCGCCGCCGCCGCCGCCGCGCATTGGTGCTGGTGGGCGGTCACCTGGACGTGGTCCCTCCCCGGCCGCCTTCTCGGCGGCGGCGGAGGCGGATCCCTGCCGCACCCTCCCGCCGCGCCTCCGATGCCCGATACCGCCCGCGAGATCGCCGCCATGGTCGCCACCCGCGGGCGCGGACGGGCTCTCCCCGGGGCGCTGCCGTCGGCTCTCGATCCCTCCCCGGACGGCACCGATCCTATCTCCGCGACAGTGCACGCATACGCGCGGGCCGCACCGTCGGACCGGCGGCAGGTGTCGCTCGAGGCACTGTCTCCCGACCAAGTCTCCTGGCTCCTGCGGCTCCGGCCCGAGGATCTCCAGCGCCTCGCCGCCGCCGGCGGGCTCGTCTGCGGCCGTCTGGCGCGCGGGGTCGCCGGCGGCGCGCTCGGGGTGCCTGCCTGTCGGCGGCGGGAGCCGGATGTTGAGCGCCACAAGCCGGAGGCCGAGGATCCCGACACGTTCGCCGCGCGCATCCGCCGCCAGCGCGGTGGGCTGCGCCTCGTCATGTAGTCCGTCCGCCAGCGGTGTGTCGCTTGCGTCGCCGCCGGCAACCCTCACGGCGTGAGGGGAGAGCACGGCAATGAACATCATCGAACTTGGCAAACGGCTGTCCGACAAGTCAAACGCGATCTCGCGTAATCGGGGATCGCCCCAGATCGGTTCCTGAGCCTGCTCGCTCGCGAGCAACTCCTCGGCGCCGTCGGCCGAGTAGCCGACGAGGGCACCGTTGCCCTCAAGGGATCCGCGCTCGTACTCCTCGATCCCGAGATGTCGGACTGGGTGCGACCGTCGAAGGATCTTGACCTCCACATGCACGGCGTGACCGTCGATGACCTGAGCGACCTCCTCGATCGCGCAGCCGCCGAGGTCGCCCATGTCGGTATCCGCGTCGAATGGGGCGCCTGCAAGCCGCTGTGGCGGCCGGATGGCACGGCCGGCGGCGAGAAGGTCCGGGTCGTTGCGTGGCTGGGCCGCACCCGGGTCAATTTCGAGGTCGATTGCTGGGTCGGCGGCGAGCGGTCGCCGGGCATGCGCGTCCGCGAGGTGGCCTCGTTGGTTCCCGGCCTGCCGCCCGTTCGCATGCTCGCGTACCCGCTCGAGGCGATGGCGGCTGACAAGCTGCACGCGATCGCGCAGTTCGGAAGCGCGAACACCCGGCTCAAGGATTTCTACGACCTATGGCACCTCACGCGTGCCGGGCTCGATCCGATGCTGTTGTCGGAATGCGTCGCCGTCGTGTTCCGGAACAACGAACGGGCCGTCGCGCTGACCCCCACCCTGCTCCCAGGTTTCGGACGCTCCTTCGGGGTCGCCAACGGGGACGCGTGGGCGAAGATGCTCTCAGCGGCGGGCCGGGCTGACCGGGCTCCGGCAGATTTCGTCGAGGTCGTCGGGCGGGTTCGTGCGTTCGCCAATCGCGCCTTCGCCCCGGAGACCCCTGCCCCGCAGCCCGTCGAGGCCGACGAATGCGAGCCGTCGCCCGCCCCATTCGCGTTCGCCTAGGAGGGGTCGCCCCCTGAGAGCGAGGTCTTTTCGGGAGGTAGCTTTACCCCACCCAACCTGCCAACGTCGTTCTCAGGTGCCTTTACGCGGCTCGCCTGGAGAGCGATCACCGCGTTTTGGACCTCCGGCCACTCCACGAGGTCTACGAGCGTGTGGTGGAGCCACGGAAGGTAGGGCATCAGGCGAGAGACCGGATGACTGCATCGCGCTGATCGACGGCGCGGCGCAGGCGGCCGACCTCGGCGCGGAGTTCGGCGGCTTCGTCTTGCGCATCCAAGGCCGCCTCGACCGCAGCCTTTGCAAGAGCGGACATTTGCCCGGCATCGTGGCGAGCCGCTGAGAGGGCGTAGTCCCAGGCATCGTGAGCAGCCGCCTCTTCGCGTGCGATGCGGCCGGCGCGGACAGCGTCAATGAGTCCGAAGATCGTCTCGTGCATGACGACTGCGGCGATGGCTCCGGTAGCGAGAGCGCCGCGCTGGACCGCGTAGGGGTTGGTAAATGCCATGTCGGTCGCCTCCTCGGTGAGGAGGGCAACCTGGCGGGCTCGGGAGTCGGCGTCAACGGCTGCCTTCGGACATGGCCGGCGAAGGGCTCCCCGGATCCGAACAAGTTTACGGGTCAGGCCTACGGCCGGCGGAACGGCAAAAGTCGGCCGGCGGATAGCCCGCCGCACGCGGATCACGGCTTCGTGATCGAGAAATCGACGATGCCGTATCTTTCATACAAAGTCTATAGAAAGGCCAACAAAGCGATTGTAACGACTTGCGCCGATATATGGCTACGTCATGTTACGTAACCAAGGTTTCACACTTCTATATATGGTGTTCGAAAAGCATAATTTCGGCGCCCTTGCTGTCAACAATTTACGACGATGCATCGCTGACTTGCATTCCGCCGGCCGACATCTCACCATTTTCTTGCGCCCGGAAGATCGGATGGCGCAGGGGACGTGGAATGAAACCGAGATTGAGGGTGCTTTCGACGTGCAGCGGAATCTCCGCCGCATCGGCGGCTTGGAGCGAAGACGAGTACGAATTCGTGGCCTTCGCGGACATCGACGCGTTCGCGAGCGAATGGCTGGCGCAGCGCAAGGGGTGCGGCAGGCCGCGGTACATGCCATCGCCGGATGGACCGGGGCTGGACGCCAAAGAGATCAAGGCGCGCCGTGCGGCGATCAAGGCGGTCAGGCACCTGCCGGAGATCGGACGGCTGCCGAACCTCGGCGACCTCTCGCAGATCAGTGACGCGGACCTGCGCCGGCTCGGCCCGGTCGATGTCCTCGAGGGCGGGACGCCCTGTCAGGCTTTCTCCGTCGCGGGTCTCCGCGCCGGTCTGAACGACCGCAGAGGCGGTCTCATGATCGAGTTCATCAAGCTCGCGAAGCGAATGGAGAGGTGGAATGGTCTCAAATACGTCGTCTGGGAAAATGTCCCCGGGGTCCTCAGTGATACCGCTGCATACGGCGCTTTCCTGGGAAGTTTCGCCGGGGGCACCAGCGATCCGCTCGTCCCTCCAGGGCGACGGTGGACAGGTTGCGGTGTGGTGTATGGACCCGAGGCGTCAGTCGCATGGCGCGTCCTGGATGCCCAATATTTCGGCCTGGCCCAACGCCGCTCGAGGGTGTTTGCTCTCGTCTGTCTTGGAGGTGCTCCCGCCGTCGATCCTTGCACGGTACTCACTGAGTCAGACGGCGTGCGCAGGGATCATCCGCCGAGCCGCCGGCCGTGGGAAGGCGGTGCCGGAGATCCTGGCGAATGCGCTGCGGTCGATCGTGGGCTGACCTACGGCATAGCCGACTACTCGACATGCTCCGAAGACATCGCGCCGACTCTCCAGTCAAGAATGACCGCTGGTGGCCGCATGGACGCCGTCGCCTATCCAGTTGCACTGACCGGGCATGCTGAGTACGCCGCCAACAGCAATTGCCTGCCGTCTCTTCGGGCGTCGGGCGGCGACTGCGGCGGCGGCAGCGAAGCGCTGATCGTGACGACCCATGGCGCAGAGGGTCCCGTCGGGACCCTCTGCGCCAGCGGCGCCGGCACATCCAGGCCAGCCGGCCAAGCCAACGAGCTCGATTACCTCGTCGTCCACTCAGTGGCGTTTTCAGCCGGAAATTCCGCCAAAGCGCGCGGCATCGGATACACTGAGGAGGCCACCCCGCCGCTGCGAGCCGGTGCCTCGGGGACGAACCAGGTGCCGACAGTTGCATCAGCGACTCGTCGGGCTGCCGAAGCCATCCGGTGGATCGTTCGTCGACTTACGCCTACGGAATGCGAGCGCCTGATGGGGTTCGAGGATGGTCACACCGCCATCCAGATCCGCGGCAAGGCCGCTGCCGACGGGCCGAGGTATCGCGCGCTCGGCAACTCGATGGCCGTTCCGTGCATGAAGTTCATCGGCGAACGCCTGCACGCCGCCCACGTCGAGGCTGTGGTAGGCCAGCGCCGTGCTGCCTGAAGGTGGCGAGGTTGCCGACGGTGCTGCCTTCAGCGCACCTGAACTAGGAAATCCACAGCATTTCCCAAACCGGGGGATGCCCGTCGAGATGGCCGATTCACCATTTCGTCAACTGATTATTGTGTCTTTTCCACACTTGTTTACGTTTCGTTCCTAGTTATCCACGTGGTAAGCGCCGCGCGACCAAGCCGGCGCACCTTCGTGATGACTCGCGAATCGCTCTCTGCCGTTGTCAGGTGTGTCGACAGAAGGAAATGCATGATGCGTAGCGTTGAACTCTTCACCGGATGCGGAGGCCTTTCGATGGGCCTTTCCCGCGCGGGCTACGAGGCGCAACGCATGATCGAATGGGACCGCCACTCGGTCGCGAACGTCTTGCACAACCGTAAGCGCAACGTCGAGCACGTGCGCGAATGGCCCATCGAGCAGTCCGATGTCCGCGTCATCGACTGGACGCAGTACGCCGGCATCGAACTCGTAGCTGGCGGTCCACCCTGTCAGCCGTTCAGCGTCGGCGGGCGGCACAAGGGTAACGATGACACCCGCGACATGTGGCCTGAGGCCATCCGTGCGGTGCGCGAGGCCATGCCGGCCGCCTTCCTGTTCGAGAACGTGCGCGGGCTGACGCGCATCGCCTTCGCCGATTACCTTGACTGGATCGTGCGCTCCCTGTCGCGTCCGCACGTGGAACGGCGCGATGGCGAGAGCAGGGAAGAACACCTCGTCCGGTTGCGAGCCGCCAGCGAGGGCTTGGAGTACCGGATCTCCGTCCACAGCGTGAACGCCGCCGACTACGGCGCCGCGCAGAAGCGACACCGCGTCCTTTTTATGGGCGTTCGGTCCGATATCGACGCGCCGCTCCCGCCTCTTAACGCGACCCATGCACGGGAGCGTCTGCTCTGGGATCAATGGGTCGACGGGACGTACTGGCAGCGCCACGGATTGAAGGCTCCCGCCCGACCCAACCGCACCGACGAAGCCGCGGTCCGCCGCCTGCGTGCCTCCGGTGAGCGCCCTGCCCTGCCACCGTGGCGCACGCTTCGCGACGCCATCGCGGGACTCGGCGAGCCGGGCACGGGTAAGTTCTCGAACCACATCCTCCAACCAGGCGCCCGGTCGTACCCCGGGCATACGGGATCACCGCTGGATCAGCCGTCCAAGGCGCTCAAGGCTGGGGTGCACGGCGTCCCCGGAGGCGAGAACACGATCGCCCTTGGCGACGGTGCGATCCGATATCTGACGGTCCGAGAGGCTGCCCGGTTGCAGGGCATGCCGGACGACTACGAGTTCGCCGGATCCTGGTCGGAGAACATGCGCCAGCTCGGCAACGCGGTACCCACGCAGCTCGCCGAGGCGGCTGGCCGCGCGATGTCGGAGGTATTGACGTCAGCGCGGCGGCCGCGCACGCGGGCGGCCTGATGCCCGAGGGCTACGGAGAGTTCGAGGTCGACATCGCGGCGCTCATGAGGAGCAGCCTGCCGGCCTATTTCGACGGGTTGAACGCCGTTCCTCTGTTGACCGAGTACATCGCCGAGATCCCGTTCCAAGCGCAGGGAGCCTATCTGCTGCTCCTGAATGGCACGATCGTGTACGTCGGGAAGACCGACGCCCAGGCAGGCTTCCGCTATCGGCTCACCCGGCACTTCCACAACGTCCAGCACAGGCAGCACCTGGATCCTGCCGACGTGTCGTTCAAGGCGGTGCGGGTGTTCGTGTTCAACATGTTCGACCTCGAGACCATGCTCATCGAGGAATACACGCGCGTCGCAAGCCTGCGGCCCATCTGGAACACGAGCGGCTTCGGCTCGAACGACCCCGGCCACCGCCGTGAGAACCAGGATCCGGCGCTCTTCGACGTCCGTCATCCCGTCGACATCGACCGTGAAATCAAGGCCATTGATCCCGGGACGCACGAGATCCTCGCGGTGTTGCTCCGGCTGAAGGACTTGCTGCCCTACACCTTTCGCTACGAGGCCGACGGGCCGGGGCGACAGGCGTGGAGGCAGGGCCACGCCGACATGAGGGGCCACGACATGACCGTTCCCACAGGGCCGCAGACGACGCGATCTATCCTTCAGGCCGCGCTCAACGCCATGGGGCCGGAATGGCAGGCGACTGTGCTGCCAAATCGGGTCATTCTCTACAAGGAGGACACGACCTATCCGGCGCAGGTCGAGGCCTTCCGCGCGAATCCTTGACCGAGGGTGTCGACCCCGCTCGCAGCCGCCAGATGGCGCTCATCCGGGGCAAGGACACCAAACCCGAGATGATCGTCCGTCGTCTCGCTCACTCCCTCGGCTACCGCTTCCGACTCCATCGCAAGGACCTGCCGGGCAAGCCGGATCTCGTCTTTCCCTCGCGGCGCGCGGCCGTCTTTGTTCACGGCTGCTTCTGGCATCGGCACGGCGACCCCGAATGCCGGCTTGCCCGCCTCCCGAAGTCGCGCCCCGAGTTCTGGCTGCCAAAGCTGGAGAGCAACCGCCAGAGGGACTTCCGGAACGTCGCGGCGCTGGAGGCCGCCGGCTGGCGAGTCCTGACAGTTTGGGAGTGCCAGCTTCGCAATGTCGACGCGCTCGACGAGCGGATGCGGGAGTTCCTAGGTCCGCCGGGGCGGAGTCTCGGCTGAAACGAGACTCCTAGCAGGCTGTTGAAAAAAGCCGCTCGCCGCAGGGCTTTTAGCATGATTCATTGTCTTCGAAGGGATTCGGAGGCCGGGGCATGCGTGGCGACGACAATCGAACGGGTGAGCTGTTCAGCTACGTGGATCTGGAGGCGCGGGTTCGGCGCGATCATCCACTGCGGGCGATCCGGACAATCGTTAACCAGGCGCTTGCGGCGCTGGAGCGGGAGTTCTCGGCGCTCTATTCGCCGCTGGGACGGCCGTCGATCCCGCCGGAGAAGCTGCTGCGGGCAATGCTCCTTCAGGCGTTTTACTCGATCCGCTCGGAGCGGCTCCTCATGGAGCGGCTGGAATACGACCTTCTGTTCCGCTGGTTTGTCGGCATCGGCGTCGATGACGCGGCGTGGGACCACTCGACATTCTCCAAGAACCGCGACCGGCTGCTGGAAGGCGATATCGCTGCGAAGTTCCTGGGCGCGGTTCTGGCCCAGCCCAGGGTCAAGCGTCTTCTGTCGAGCGATCACTTCTCGGTCGACGGCACGCTGATCGAGGCCTGGGCGTCGATGAAGAGTGTCAGGCCGAAGGATGGTTCGGACAATCCTCCAGCCGAGGGCGGCGGGCGCAATCAGGAAGCCGACTTCCACGGCCAGAAGCGGACGAACGAGACGCATGCCTCGACCACCGACCCGGAGGCCAGGCTCTACAAGAAGGGCAAGGGCAAGGAGGCGAAGCTGTGCTTCATGGGGCATGGGCTGATGGAGAACCGTCACGGTCTGCTGGTCGACGCATGCCTGACATTCGCCGACGGTCATGCCGAGCGGGTGGCGGCGCTTCATATGATCGAGCCCCTGGCCGACCGGCCGCGACGGATCACGCTCGGCGCCGACAAGGGCTACGACACGGAGGACTTCGTCAACGAGTTGCGCTCGATGAGGGTGACGCCGCATGTGGCGCAGAACATCAGCGGCCGACGTTCGGCGATTGACGGACACACAACGCGCCATGGCGGCTATGCCGTCAGCCAGCGCATCCGCAAGCGTATCGAGGAGGCGTTCGGCTGGATCAAGACGGTCGCCGGGCAGGACAAGACGAAGTTCCGCGGTCGCGACCGTGTCGGATGGGCCTTCACCTTCGCGGCCGCCGCCTACAATCTGGTGCGGCTACCCAGGCTCATCGTGGACACTGGCTGATGGCCAGGGTTCCCGCCTTCGCCCAGGTCTTCGCCGGCCGCTGGCGCATCGTCGAGATGGACAACTGGGACAATGACTTCCTCGACCTGGTCGAGGAAGCAAATCTCAGCTTCCAGGGAACGGCGGATGGCGAGATCGCCTTCGGCGCGCTCAAGGGCTTCCTCGACGTCCGCTATGGCGCACGCGACGGATCCGCCTGCGCAGAGTTCTCGTGGGAGGGACAAGACGAGAATGACCCCGCCTGCGGTCGCGGATGGGCAGCACTCGGCACCGCCGGACGCCTCGTCGGGCACTTCTACATCCACAACGGCGACGATTCAGGGTTCGTTTGCGAACGTGGGTGAATTCTTCAACAGCCTGCTAGGTCCCACGGCTTACCTCGCCATCTTCCGGCATCCCGAACCCCAGTTCCGACGCCCACCGCCGGACGGCTGCGATCCCGTCGACGGGCAGCGTCGGATAGTCCTCGAAGATCTCGACGTCCGACCGCCCGGCCTTCAGGTACGCCAATACCGTTCTCGCCGGTACGCGGGTGCCCTCTACGCACGGCTCCCCGGACATTACGTTGGGATCCTCGACCACGCGGCTGCGGTAGCCGACCCCGGCCTCCGATGCCGCGCGGTTCTCCCGCCACAGCCTCGCAAACCCTTCAGCCTGCTCGTCGACCGAGGCCGCCCCCGCGTACGGCACCACCTCGTCGCCCGGCTCCGGATCGACGTCCGGCAGCCTCTCGAGGATCTCCAGCGCCTTCGCCGGATCCCCACGCGCCGCGCGCTCGCGCATCATTCGGTGTGCCGCCTGCTGGCGCTCGAACTCCTCCTGCTGCAGCTCCAGCGTCGGGCGGATCTCGTCGAGCGTAACGGGTTGGAAATCCCAGACGTCGACGCCAACGTCGACCGACCGCCCGATGCCCTGAAGATTGCCGTGACTATGGCCGTACAGGTGGATGGCGCCGTAGTGCACCCCCGGCCACGTGCGGAGCGCATAGTGGTCGAGTACCAGCGGCAACTTCTCATCGGGGTGCCGGAGGAGGATGCGGTCCTGCGGCTGCGAGGCCCACGGAAGGTTGCGGACTTTCAGTCTGTCGTGGTTGCCGATGATCAGGTGCTTGCGGCCGTTCAGCCGGCCGAAGATCTCGGTACACCTCTCGGCCGTCGACTTCATCGCGAAATCGCCGAGGTGGTAGACGGCATCGTTCTTGCGGACGCGGTCATTCCATCGGCGGACCAAGCCTTCATCCATATCCTCAACGTCGAAGAAAGGTCTCTGGCACATTTCGATGATGCCGCGATGGCCGTAGTGAGTGTCGGCGGTGAAGAAGATCTCTGGCATTGGGTCGCTCTCATTTTGGGGCGTGCGTCGGCGCGGCCCCGGAGCGGGACCGTCAGGCGAGGCGGCGTATGAGCTGCGAGCGAGAGATCATCATGCCTTGTGCGGCGGCGGGAGGGTGGGCGTCAAGCGGGCAGGTTTCGCATGCCTCGCGATATGAGTAGTCTCGAAGTCGTCCCGCACGTGAGTTCGACCGGAGAGCATTAAAACCGATGACCAACGCCGCACGTCTGGTGCTCGCGGACTGTGAAATAGCCGCCGACATGCTCGAGGAAGAACGTGACGACGGATCCTGGAGGATACTCTGGGTAGGCTCGATCGCGCTTCTTCGCGCCGTCGGTCATGTGCTCCATAAGATTGACGGTCGTCACCCACCGTGTCGCGGGGCTGCGAATGCTGCTTTCAAGGTCTGGAAAGGTGATGCCCTGGAGCACGCGATTTTTCGAGAATTCGTTGAGAATGAACGTAACAACGTCTTGAAGGCGTACGAGTTTAACGTGCATCCATCCAACGTGGTGACCCTTGCTTTCACCGGTCCTCACGGAAGCTCTGAGGTAGCCTCGATCGATGGCGATCTGTATCGTCCTATCGAGGATGGTTACGGGTCAGGCGTAGACGCTCGGGACATCTACAGGGAGGCTATCGCTTGGTGGAGGAAGGAACTCGACTTGATCGATCACGTAGTACGGGCGGAAGAAGAAGGCGGACCTCAGAAAAAGCCGTCCTAACCAGCCTTCTTCTAGTTGAGGAGAAGCTCCTCGAAAGCGAGTACTTCCTCGGTAGAATCGCAATTTCCAACGATCCTATCCACCTGCGGTACGATCTGAACGCGTTCGTGTCAGCCTGCCGCGTGGCCTTCTTTCTGCTCCGAAAGGAGTTAGCCAGGGTCGACGGGTTCCGCGACTGGGTCAAAGAGGCGGAGCGCCGGATCGACGAAGACGACGTGCAGGCCTTCTTCGTGCGGTTGAGAAACTTCTCGCAGAAGGAGGGGAGGATCCAGGTCCACGGTCAGATGTCGTCGAGAGCAGACGGTCGCCCAGGTGCATGGCGCTGGATCTTTGTTGATGGCTCCCTCGAGGTTCCAACCGTTCTGAAGGGTGTGCAGGTCGCGACTGCATGTCGAATGTACCTAGCCCGGACAGCCACTCTCATCCTCGAATGCGCTAGGCGGTTTCCCTACGACGCCTGCCCGTGGATGGCTCTCTCCCGCGAGGGAGTGCGCGAGCGGCAACTCGATCTCAATCGCATCGAATTTGTGCTGGGCATTCCGAAGGAATTCATTCGGGCGACTGCCGGAAACGATGATGAGCAGCGACGGATAATCCTCCAGCGACATGTGGATCCGGTCGCCTATCGAGAAATCGAGCGACTGTCTCAGATCGAAGGAAACTGACCTCGAATCTTTCACCGAGACGGTCGACGATTCCTGGCTGGACCGAGAAACCCGGCTTGGGAGTGCCCCCCACAGGTCGGGCTTAGGGCGTTCGTATCTGTCGCGGTTTCTGTCGCGGTGCCGACCCAAGCCTTCGGGAGGCTCTCGAAAACGCCAAGGTTTTCAGCGGGTTGGCTGGTCGGAGTGGCAGGATTCGAACCTGCGACCCCCTCGTCCCGAACGAGGTGCGCTACCAGGCTGCGCTACACTCCGTGACCTGCGCCGCGGTGTATAGCGGCGGCGTCTTTCGCCTGCAAGCAGTCTTCGCGCATTCTGTTGCACATAATGCCGGTTTGTCTGGCAGGCCGGTGCCTGGTTCGGCCTGGCCCCTTGCGGTGTCGCGGATCGGCGTGGCCCTCGCGGGTCAGGCCTCCGGCTCGGCCTGCCGGCAATCGGCGCAGCGGCCATTGATCTCGATCGAGGTCCGCACGGCGCGGAACCCTTCCGCGTCCGCCCAGCCCTGCAGCCGTTCGCAGATGACGTCGTCGGAGAATTCCCAAACGCGGGCGCAGGATTCGCAGATGCCGAAGGCGATCATCGCGCTGCCGTGATGCTCGCCGGGATGGGTGCAGGCGACGAAGGCCTTGAGACTGTCGATTCGGTGGATCAGGCCGCAATCAATCAGCTTGTCGAGGGCGCGGTAGACCTGGAGCGGCGCGCGGAACCCCTCGTCGCGCAGGCGGTCGAGGATGGTGTAGGCGCTGAGGGGTTCGTCGGCGGCGCCGAGCGTGTCGAAGACCAGGCTCTGGTTGCGGGTGAGCTTCGGACGTGCTGTCATCGCGGCGTCTCCGCGGCCATGACCCGCGCACGGCCGGGCAAGGACCAGGGCAGCAGGCTGAGCAGGAACAGTGCCAGCGCGGCGACGACGATGGACGGGCCGGACGGCGTGTCGAAGTGCAGCGAGCCGAACAGCCCGCCGGCGGCGGCTGCCGCGCCGATGCCGGCTGACTGCAGCGCCATCAGTTCGGGGGTGGCCGCGAAGCGCCGTGCCGTCGCGGCGGGAATGATCAGCAGCGAGGTGATGAGAAGGATGCCGACGATCTTCATGGCAATGGCGATCACCAGCGCCATCAGCAGCATGAAGAGGAAACGGGTGCGCTCCGGCGACAGGCCTTCCGCCTCGGCCAGCTCGGCGCTCACCGTCGACGCCAGAAGGGGCCGCCACAGGAACAGCATGCCGATGAGGATCACGACGCCGCCGAGATAGATCGCCAGGAGGTCGACGCGAGACACGGCAAGGATGTCGCCGAAGAGAAAGCCCATCAGGTCGATCCGCACCCAGGTCATGAACGCGATCATGACCAGGCCGAGGGCGAGCGTCGAATGGGACAGGATGCCGAGCAGCGCGTCGGTGGAGAGGCCGCCGCGTCGCTGCAGCAGGACCAGGGCGGCGGCGACGATGGCCGCGACGCCGAAGACGCCCAGCATGAGGTCGACCTCGAAGGCGGTCGACAGGGCCACGCCGAGCAACGCCGAATGGGCCATGGTGTCGCCGAAATAGGCCATGCGCCGCCACACGACGAAGCAGCCGAGCGGCCCGGCGACGAGCGCGATGCCGATCCCCGCGAGAATCGCCCGGACGAAGAAATCATCGAGCATCGACGGGCTCCCCCTGCCGGGCGTGGCCGTGACCGGATGAGTCCCCGCTGGCGGCGCCGTGGTGATGATCGTGTCCGCAGTGGTGGCCTGCGACCGGCGTGCATTCGTCGCCGATGGTCCCGTCGGCAAACCGCACCCGGCCGTCGGGCAGATGGGCATGATCATGATGATGGGCGTAGATCGCCAGCGTCTCGGCGGCCCGCGGCCCGAACATGCGCTGGTAGGCCGGTGACGACGCCACGGACTGGGGAGACCCCTGGCAGCAGACATGGCCGTTGAGGCAGACCACCGTGTCGGTCTTGGCCATCACCACATGCAGGTCGTGCGAGACGAGCAGGATGCCGCAGCCCTCGCTGTCGCGAATGTCGGAGATCAAATCGTAGAGCGCGACCTCGCCGGAGAAGTCGACGCCCTGCACCGGCTCGTCGAGGACGAGAAGATCGGGTTTGCGAAGCATGGCCCGGGCCAGCAGCGCCCGCTGGAACTCGCCGCCGGACAGATGATGCACCTCGGCCCCCGCCAGATGCACAATGCCGACCCGCGCGAGCGCTGCCTCGACGGCCTGCTTGGTGGCCGGCTTGGTCAGTGTCATCAGCCGGGCCACGCTCAGCGGCAGCGTCCAGTCGATGGAGAGCTTCTGGGGCACGTAGCCGATGGTCAGACGGGCGGCACGACGCACCGTGCCCTCGTCCGGCGTGAGCACGCCGATCGCACTGCGTGCCGTGGTCGATTTGCCGGACCCGTTGGGCCCGATCAGCGTGACGATCTCGCCGCGACGCATCGTCAGGTCGATGCCGCGGACCAGCCAGCGACCGGACCGGCGCACGCCGACCCCGCGCATCTCGATCAGGGCGTCCGGTTCCGTCGGTGGCTGGAGGCGCATGCGATACCTGCGAAAAGATGGCTTGCCGGGCGATATGGCAGACGTTATAGCATTACGCAAGCCGGTTGTAATGACATAACATATCATCACCCTCGCCACGAAAGGCGCCTCCATGCGCAATCTTCTTCCCCTGCTTCTGGCCAGTGCCGCAACGCTCGCAGCCCACGCGCCGGCCGCCGCCGACGCGCCCCGCGTGGTGACATCGATCAAGCCGATCCATTCCCTCGTCGCCGCCGTGATGGAGGGCGTCGGGGAACCAGCCCTGATCGTACCAGGGGCGGCATCGCCGCACACCTATTCGATGAAGCCGTCGGACGCCGCGAACCTGCAGGCCGCCGACGTGGTCTTCTGGATCGGCGACGGGCTGGAGGCGTTCCTGGTCAAGCCGATCGGGTCTCTCGCCGGCGAGGCTAAAGCAGTGGAACTGATCGATGCGCCCGGCCTGGAAACCCTGCCGGTTCGCGACGGCGGCGCCTTCGAGGCGCATGACCACGAGGGCGACGACCATGACGGTCATGAGCAGGAGGGTGATGAGCATCAGGGCCATGAGCATGAGGAGGCTGGGCACGAGGGACACGACCACGCCCCGGCTGGCGAAGAGGCCCACGATCATTCGGGCATCGACATGCATGCCTGGCTGGACCCGCTGAACGCCGGCGCCATGGTCCGTCATATCGCCACGACGCTGTCCGAGGCCGATCCGGACAACGCCGAACGCTACACACAGAATGCGGACCGGCTGGAGGAGCGCCTTGAAACCCTGGTCGCGAAAACCAGGGAGCAGCTTGCCGATGTGCGGGACAAGCCGTTCATCGTCTTCCACGACGCCTATCAGTATTTCGAGCACCGGTTCGATATGGCGGCCGCCGGCTCGATCACCATCAGCCCGGACCGCATGCCCGGGGTCCAGCGGATTGCCGAGATCCAGGAGACGGTGCGCAGAACCGGCGCGACCTGCGTCTTCGCCGAACCGCAGTTCGAGCCACAGCTGGTCGACGTCGCCATCGAGGGCTCCGAGGCGCGCGCCGGCGTCCTCGATCCGGAAGGCGTCGCGATCCCCGAGGGGCCCGAGCTCTATTTCACGCTGATCAGCGACCTGAGCCAATCCCTGCAGGACTGCCTGTCCAGCAAGTAGCGCACACGGCCCTGCGGCGATTCCGTCGTGACGCCGCAGGGCCGGCGGCAGTGGTCAGGTGAAGGCGGCGGGGCGCCTGTCGAAGAAGGCCCCGACGCCTTCGCGGGCGTCGGCCGTCTCCCAGGTATCGGCCAGCCGGCGCGCGGTCGCGTCGAGCGTTGCCTCGTCGATGACCGGGCCGAGCGAACGCGCCAGCGCCTTGGACGCCGCCACCGCAGCGGGCGAACACGCCAGATAGGGCGCGACCTCAGCCGCGACCGCCGCGTCCAGGTCGTCCGCCGGAACGGCCCTGGCCAGCAGCCCGAGACCGACGGCTTCCGCCGCGTCGAACAGACGGGCGGACATGAAAACCCGCCGGGCCCGGCCCTCGCCCATGCGCGCCAGGACGTAGGGAGAGATCGTCGCGGGGATCAGGCCGAGTTTTGCCTCGGTAAAGGCGAACCGTGCTGCGTCGCTGCCGATCGCCACGTCGCAGACCGAGATCAGGCCCAGACCGCCGCCGAAAGCCTGACCATTGATCCGGCCGATGAGGGGCTTGGGCAGTTCGTTCAACGCCTTCAGCATCCGAGCCAGATGCATTGCCTCGGCCATGCGCTCGTCGCGGGAGGCCGCGAACTGGGCCTTCATCCAGTTGAGATCGGCGCCGGCCGAAAAGCTGCGCCCTTCACCAGTCAGGACGGCAACCCGCACGGCGGGATCGCCGCCGAGCCGCCCTGCGGCTTCCCGCAGATCGCGGATCATCGCCGCGTCCATGGCATTGTGGCGCTCGGGCCGCGCCAAGGTCAGCGTGGCCACGCCTCTCTCGTCGGTGTCGATCCGGATCGTGTCGTCCATCGTCCCTCCCCGGCCGTGGAAGCCGCCCATGCGATCAGGCGCCGGCCGCCTCGGCCGGGCGCAGCGTCCATGCGAAATCGGCCGCCGTCTCCAGCGCGGCAGCGTCCAGCCCGGTTTCGAAGCCCTCCCGGCGCAGCATCGCATCGACCTTCAGCGTGTCGACATTACCCTTGGCGCCGGGCGCATAGGGGCAGCCGCCCAGCCCGCCGACCGCGGCGTCAAAGGTGCGAAGACCCATTGCGAGGCTGGCCACGATGTTGTCCAGCGCCCGGCTGGTGGTGTCGTGATAGTGGCCGGCCAGCCTGTCGGCCGGCGCGACGTCCAGCGCGGCCCGCAGCATGGCGGCGATCGTCTCGGGCGTGCCATGGCCGATCGTGTCGCCCAGCGAGACCTCGTAGCAGCCCATGGCGAGAAGCGCCTCGGTGACGGCAGCGACGGCGCCGGGCGCAACCGGCCCCTCATACGGACAGTCGGTGACGCAGGAGACGTAGCCGCGCACCGGAATGCCCGCAGCCTTTGCGGCATCTGCCACCGGGCTGAACCGCTCCAGGCTCTCGGCGATCGAGCAGTTGATGTTCTTTCGGCTGAAGCTCTCCGAAGCCGCGCCGAAGATCGCCACCGCGTCGGCCTTCGCGGCGACCGCCGCCTCGAAGCCCCGCAGATTGGGGGTCAACGCCGTATAGGCGACGCCCGGACGCCGGGTGATGCCGGCCAGCACCTCTGCCGCGTCGGCCAGTTGCGGCACCCATTTCGGCGAGACGAAGCTGGTGACCTCGATCCTGGCGAAGCCGCAGGCGGACAGGAGATCGACGAGGCGGATCTTGTCCGCCGCACGGATCAGGCGCGTTTCATTCTGCAGCCCGTCGCGCGGGCTCATCTCGAACAGGGTGACGTCGGGCATGGTCATGATGGCTCGAAATAGCGCGCGCGAGTGTAGATGCGATGGGCCGCGTCCGGAGCCGGCAGCGCGCGGCGAAAGGCCGGCCTTTCAGCCAGTCGGTCGTAATAGGCGGCAACTCGCGGAAACGCCTGCAGGTTGGTGAACAGCCGGGCGACGTGCACGCTGTAGCCGACACCGACATCCACGGCGCTGAAGCCCGACGCCAGGAGGTGATCGCGGCCCTCCAGCCGGCCCTCGACGACACCGAGGGCCTTTTCCAGGCGCCGCGTCTCCAGCTTGACGACAATGGGCGATTTCAGCGCCGGATCGGTGATGACCAGCGCCTGCTGGGTGAGGCTGGCTACATGCACCGAGATCGTCTCGGCATAATGCAGCCATTGCAGCCATTCGGCGCGCTCGGGCGTGCCGGGCGCGCGCCAGAGGCCGGAATCGCGACCGCGGGTCTCGCAGAGATACTCCGCGATGGCGCCGCTCTCGAACAGGGTAACAGGCCCGTCGATCAGCGCCGGCACGCGGCCCAGCGGATGGACCGCGAGATAGGCGGGATCGCGCAATTCGGGGCCGAAGGGATGGACGATCACGTCGACATCCAGCCCGAGTTCGTGGATCAGCCAGAGCGAGCGCATGGAGCGCGCCTCGTGGCAGTGATGCAGGACGAGACTCATCCGGGGTCGTGTTCCAGCGCCAGGAGCAGCGCGCCATCCTCGACCTGATCGCCCTCGGCGACCATGACCTCGGCAACCGTGCCGTCGCGTGGGCTCTTCAGCGTGTGCTCCATCTTCATCGCTTCGAGCACGATCAGGGCCTCGCCCTTCTTCACGAGGGCACCGGCCTTTACCGCGATCAGCTTGACGAGGCCCGGCATCGGCGCGGCGACGCGGTCGCCACCGGCGCCCTCCTCGGCATGGGCCATGGCGCTGTAATCGGCGAAGCGATGGGCGGTCCCGTCGAGGAAGACGGTCAGGGCGTCCGGCTCGCGCGCGACCGACGCGCCGAAGACGCGCCCATCGGCCTCGACGCGGATCATGTCCCCGCCCGGCGCTTCGGCCAGCGCCAGTTCCAGCGTTTCACCGTCTGCAGCGACGGAGAAGCGCCCATGGCCGAGATCGGACACGATCAGGTCGCGGCGCGTGTCGCCGTCGCCTTCGAAGCGCGCGGCCTGCCGCGCAATGCCCCAGGCGCGAAAACCGCGCAGGCTCGCCCAGGGATCGATCGCCGCCTCGCCGGCGACGGATCCCGCCGCCGCGACATGGCCGAGCTGCGCCAGCGCCGCGATCGCCGCGGCCTCGGCGGATCCGGTCTCGGGGGCGGTCAGCGCCTCCTGGTCGCGCCCGATCAGCCCGGTGTCGACATCGCCGGTAGCAAAGTCGCCGTGCGCCGCGAGGCGCGACAGGAAGGCGGTATTGGTCACCGACCCAGCGATGCGCGTTTTGGCCAGCGCCGCGCGCAGCAATCCGAGGGCGCTGGCACGGTCGGCCCCGTGGACGATCAGCTTGGCGATCATCGGGTCGTAATGCGGCGTGATCCGGTCGCCTTCCCGGACGCCGGTGTCGATGCGCACGCCCGGGACTTCCGGCGGAAAACGCAGATGGGTCAGCGTGCCGGTCGCGGGCAGGAAGCCCCGCGCCGCGTCCTCGCCATAGATCCGTGCCTCGAAGGCATGGCCGTCGATCGCCAGGTCGGACTGGGCGAAGGGCAGTTTCCCGCCGGCCGCGACGCGCAATTGCAGCTCGACGAGGTCGAGCCCGGTGATTGCCTCGGTCACCGGATGCTCGACCTGCAGGCGGGTGTTCATCTCCATGAACCAGAACCGGTCCGGGCGCAGGCCGTCGGAGGCGTCGACGATGAATTCGATCGTGCCGGCACCGGCATAGCCGATCGCCTTCGCCGCCTTGACCGCCGCCTCGCCCATGGCGGCGCGCATCTCGTCCGGCATACCCGGCGCCGGGGCTTCCTCGATCACCTTCTGGTGGCGCCGCTGCAGGGAGCAGTCGCGCTCGAACAGATGCACGGCGTTGCCATGGCTGTCGCCGAACACCTGGATCTCGATATGCCGCGGCTTCTCGACATATTTCTCGATCAGGCAATGGGGATCGCCAAAGGAGGCCTGCCCTTCCCGCCTCGCACCCTCCAGCGCGGCGCGGAACTCGGCCGGGTCCTCGACGCGGCGCATGCCCTTCCCGCCGCCGCCGGCCCGCGCCTTGATGAGCACCGGGTAGCCGATCTGGTCCGCCTCGCCGGCGAGAAAGTCCGGGTCCTGCTCGTCACCGTGATAGCCGGGCACCACCGGTACGCCGGCCTCGTGCATCAGTCGCTTGGCGGCGTCCTTCAGGCCCATCGCCCGGATCGCGGACGCGGAGGGGCCGACGAAGACCAGCCCGGCCGCTTCGACTGCGTCGACGAAGTCCGGGTTCTCCGACAGGAAGCCGTAGCCGGGGTGAATTGCGTCGGCGCCGGTGCGGCGCGCCGCCGCGATGATCCGGTCGCCGCGCAGATAGCTGTCGGCGACGGCGGCAGGCCCGATCCGCACCGCCTCGTCGGCCATGGCGACATGCAGCGCGTCGGCGTCCGCGTCCGAAAACACCGCGATGGTGCGAATGCCGAGCCGCTTCGCCGTGCGGATCACCCGGCAGGCGATCTCGCCGCGATTGGCGATGAGGAGAGATGTGATCATGGTTTCCACCTCAATGCGGCACGAGTTCGTCGAAGCCAATACGGCGCATCGGAGCCGGTACCCGCAAGCGCTTGTCAGAACTGAGGAAAACCGTGCATTCCGCGTCAGCGGCACAGGCGATGTGAATGGCGTCCGGCATTTTCGCGTCCGTAACCGCCCGCACCTGCGCGGCTTTGATCATGACACCGCGAGACAGCGGAACGAGCGGCAGGGTCCGACGACCATTCAGAAACTCGAGAATCGACGAAATCGCGGTCGCGTCAAGGATGCGGAATGGCTTCACGAGACATTCCGCCAAGGCGATCTCGCTGGACGCCGCGAAGACCCGTCCTGCATCGACGTTCTCCAGAAAGGAACGCTGCGCAGCGTTCAGGGTGTAGCCGCCTTCAACGATGGCAATGACAGTGTTGGCATCCAGGTAGTATCGCTCCTCGACGGTCACTCCCTGTCTTCCCATTCATCGCGCAGTGCCCGGATATCCGCGACGATCTCCTCGACAGTCCGGTTGCTTGGAGCCGACCCCGCGAGCGAAAGAAGCGAACGCCGTTCCAGGTTCGGCTCGCGCGCGGATGTCTCGAGAAGCTCCCGGATCTCTGCCTCCGTCGAGCGTTTGTTCGCCTTCGCGCGCGCCTTCAGGATCTCAAGGACATCGTCATTCAGCTTTCGAACCGTGATCTGGGCCATAGCGCCCTCCATATGCCAGCAGAATGATAGCACAGCCGATTGGGTCCTCAACTCAGCGACGTCACATCCTGAACAGGCCGAACCGCGTTTCGGGGATCGGCACGTTCAGCGCCGCCGACAACGACAATGCCAGGATCTCGCGGGTCTTCGCCGGATTGACGATGCCGTCATCCCACAGGCGCGCGGAGGCGTAGAGCGGATGGCTCTGGCGCTCGAACATCTCGATGGTCGGGCGCTTGAACTCGGCCTCCTCCTCGGCCGACCACGCACCGCCGCGCCGCTCGATGCCATCGCGCCGGACGGTGGCCAGCACGCCCGCCGCCTGCTCGCCGCCCATCACCGCAATGCGGCTGTTCGGCCAGGTCCACAGAAAGCGCGGCGAATAGGCCCGTCCGCACATGCCGTAATTGCCGGCGCCGTAGGAGCCGCCGATCAGCATGGTCACCTTGGGCACGGAGGTGGTGGCGACCGCCGTGACCAGCTTGGCACCGTGCTTGGCGATGCCGCCCGCCTCGTAGGCGCGGCCGACCATGAAGCCGGTGATGTTCTGCAGGAAGACCAGCGGGATCCTGCGCTGTGAGCAGAGCTCGACGAAATGCGCGCCTTTCACGGCGCTTTCGGCAAAGAGGACACCGTTATTGGCGACGATGCCGACCGGGATGCCGCAGACATTTGCGAAGCCGCAGACCAGCGTCGGGCCGTAGCGCGCCTTGAACTCGTCGAAGCGCGAACCGTCGACGATGCGGGCGATCGCCTCGCGCACGTCATAAGGCGTCTTCGGATCGGCCGGTACGATGCCGAGCAGTTCCTCCGGGTCGAAGGCCGGCGCCTCGGGTGCCTGCAGTTCCACCGTCGCCGGCTTCGGCCGGTTGAGGTTTGCGACCGCCCGGCGGGCGAGTTCGAGCGCGTGGAGATCGTCGCTCGCCAGGTGGTCGGCGACGCCGGACAGGCGGGTATGCACGTCGCCGCCGCCCAGATCCTCGGCGGAGACGACCTCGCCAGTCGCCGCCTTCACCAGTGGCGGACCGGCGAGGAAGATCGTGCCCTGGTCGCGTACGATGATGGTCTCGTCGCTCATCGCCGGCACATAGGCGCCGCCGGCCGTGCAGGAACCCATCACGACGGCGACTTGGGGAATGCCCTTCGCCGACATCTGGGCCTGATTGTAGAAGATGCGGCCGAAATGGTCGCGGTCCGGGAAGACCTCGTCCTGGTTCGGCAGATTGGCGCCGCCGGAATCGACGAGATAGATGCAAGGCAGGGCGTTCTGTTCGGCGATCTCCTGGGCGCGCAGGTGCTTCTTCACCGTCAACGGGAAATAGGTGCCGCCCTTCACCGTGGCGTCGTTGGCCAGCACCATCACCTCGCGGCCCGATACCCGGCCGATGCCGGCGATCATGCCTGCCCCTGGCACCGCGCCCTCGTAGAGGCCGTGGGCGGCGAAAAGGCCGACCTCCAGGAAGGGCGAGCCGGGGTCGAGCAGTCCCTCGACACGATCCCGCGGCAGGAGCTTGCCGCGCGACAGATGACGCTCGCGGGCCTTCTCGCCGCCGCCGGCCATGGCCGCTTCCGCGGCCGCCTCGACCGCCTGCATCTGCCGGGCCATGGCCTCGCGATTGGCCGCGAAGGCTTCCGAGCGCGGCGAAATGGACGAGGTCAGGACAGACATGGTGCACTCATCGTATGATCTCGATATCGATGCCGAGATCCAGCTTGGCCCAGATTCGGTCGGCGGTGATGACCTGCCCTTCGTGTTGAATCGCAAGGGCCAGACAGGCACGATCACCCAGCGAAAGGCCGAAACTGCGGGTCATCGATCGCAGTTTGCCCGCAAGCCGCGCCTGATCGGTGTCGAACGCGATTGCGGACAGATTCAAGCCGGCAAACGTCAAATCAGCAGCATCCCCACCCAGCCCATTATCGATGAGCTTGGACAGCACCTCCGCGACGTTGACGCTCGAAATCTTTCCATCCCGAAGGACATCTCCAACCCGGTCGCTGCCCGGCTCGCTCCACAGATACGCCAGAACGGCCGAGCTATCGAGAACGACCATCAGGATCTGGCAGCATGCTGAAGCGCCTCGGCCTCGTCCCGCAGCGCTTCCGCCCGTCTCTCCGCGATCAACTGGTCGACGGGCGATCCCGTGCCGAAGCTGTTCTCGGCGATCATTCTTCGCACCTTGTCGATCGCGGCCCGCGGCGAAATCAACCGCAGTTCGCCGTCCTCGTCGATCCTGGCGATCAGTTGACCGTCGTCGCCGATTTTCATCAGGCGCCGAAACGTCTCCGGGAGCACCAGTCGGCCTTCGGCATCCACCGAGATGCAGGTGAACGCATCCGCGTCGGGATGCATCGCGAATGCATCCTGCTTTGAAGCGCCCGTCGCCGAGTTCGGATGCGCAGCAGTCGGGCGCACGAGCGTGTTGCGGACGTGCTGATAGCGGATACCGAGAAACCGGGCGATGTCGGCTCTCTTGAAACCTTGCTTGTCCAATGCGCGGATCTTGGCGGCCTTGGTCGGAAGACCAGCCGTGACGGCATTCATGGTGTCCCGGTCGACTTGCATGCGGGCCTCCGTCGAACACTACCCAACAACATATCCAAGGTAGTTACAGTGGATATCTCGCCAAGAGCCGTCAAGCCGTCTCCCTGTACAGCTCCCGGCCGATCAGCATGCGGCGGATCTCGCTGGTGCCGGCGCCGATCTCGTAGAGCTTGGCGTCGCGCAGCAGCCGGCCGGTCGGATATTCGTTGATGTAGCCGTTGCCGCCCAGCGCCTGGATCGCCTCCAGCGCCATCTGGGTCGCCTTCTCGGCAGCGTAGAGGATGCAGCCGGCAGCGTCCTTGCGGCTGGTCTCGCCGCGGTCGCAGGCCGCCGCGACCGCATATACATAGGCACGGCAGGCATTCATCGTGACATACATGTCGGCGAGCTTGCCCTGCATCAGTTGGAACTCGCCGATCGGCTGGCCGAACTGCTCGCGCTCGTGGACATAGGGAACGACGACGTCGAGGCAGGCGGCCATGATCCCGAGGGGCCCCGCCGACAGGACGACGCGCTCGTAGTCGAGGCCGCTCATCAGCACCCTGGCGCCGCCGCCCTCCTCACCGAGGATGTTCTCGTAGGGCACCTCGCAATCCTGGAAGACCAGTTCGCAGGTGTTGGAGCCGCGCATGCCGAGCTTGTCGAGCTTCTGCGCCGTGGAGAAGCCGGCCATCTCCTTCTCGATCAGGAAGGCGGTGATGCCGCGCGGGCCCGCATCCGGGTCGGTCTTGGCATAGACGATGAGGGTCGAGGCGTCGGGGCCGTTGGTGATCCACATCTTGGTGCCGTTGAGCACGAAGCGGTCGTTGCGCTTCTCGGCCCTCAGCTTCATGCCGACGACGTCGGAGCCGGCGCCCGATTCCGACATCGCCAGCGAGCCGACATGCTCGCCCGAAACCAGCTTGGGCAGGTACTTCGCCTTCTGCTCGATCGTCCCGTTGCGTCGGATCTGGTTGACGCAGAGATTGGAATGGGCGCCGTAGGACAGGCCCACCGAGGCCGAGGCGCGCGATATCTCCTCAATGGCGACGCAATGAGCGAGATACCCCATGGCCGAGCCGCCATATTCCTCCTCCACCGTGACGCCGAGGAGACCGAGCGCGCCGAGTTCGGTCCACAATTCGTTGGGAAAGGCATTGGTCCGGTCGATCTCCGCCGCCCGCGGCGCGATCCGCTCCTGCGCAAAGCGCCGCACCATGTCGCGCAGCGCGTCGATCTCCTCACCGAGCGCAAAATTCATGCTCTTGTCGAACATTGTCCTGTGTCCTCCCGTGCCCGGCCCCCGCCAAATGCGCGAGGAACGCGGGATCGTTCGCGAATCGGGCCGGCGCCCCTCCGGTCGCCGACGTCGAACCGGAAGGTCTTCCCTCGCCCTTCGAAGGTCAACTCGCATGACCGCGATCATGGCGGCAGCAGGCGCGCCGCGGAATCGCGGCAGCCGCTACCCGCCGCTGGCAGCAAACCTCCAGTTCGGGCGCAGAATGATATTGCTGCAATGCAATATTTCGCCATCTTTCCGTGACGCAGGGCAATATAACGGAGACGTCGCGGCCGGTTCATCCGAAAGTACTATAGTCGAAACCGCCGCACTCGTGGACGATACGCGTCATCCGGCCGGGAGGATGGCAAGGGGTCGATACGTCGTGTCGTCTGCCGCTACGGTCGGAATGGGAATAATCGGGAGGTGACCAATGGCATTTTACAAGGACGGATGGACCCGTCGTCGACTGCTGACGACCGGCGCCGGCATCACAGCCGGTCTCGCCATGCCGCATGTCTTCACGCGCGGGGCCTGGGCACAGGATCAGGCGTTCTGCAACAACCCGTCCGGTAGTACGGTGACGCTCGGCTTCAACGTTCCGCAGTCCGGTCCGTATGCGGACGAGGGTGCGGACGAGCTGCGCGCCTTCCAGCTGGCGGTCAAGCACCTGAACGGCGAAGGCGACGGCGGCATGCTGTCGACGATGCAGCCGTCCAACCTCAAGGGCAACGGCATCCTGGGCAAGAAGGTCGCCTTCGTGACCGGCGACACCCAGACCAAGTCCGACGCGGCGCGCGCCTCGGCCAAGCGCATGATCGAGGCCGACAAGGCCATCATGATCTCCGGCGGCTCGTCCTCGGGCGTCGCCGTGGCCGTGCAGTCCCTGTGCCAGGACATGGGCGTGTTGTTCATGGCCGGCCTGACCCATTCCAACGACACCACCGGCAAGGACAAGCGGCGCTACGGCTTCCGCCACTTCTTCAACGCCTATATGTCCGGCGAGGCGCTCGGACCGATCCTGGCCGAGGAGTACGGCACGGACCGCCGCGCCTATCACCTCACCGCCGACTACACCTGGGGCTGGACCCAGGAAGAATCGATTAAGAACGCCACCGAGGCGCTCGGCTGGGAGACGGTGGAAGCCGTGCGCACCCCGCTCGGCGCCGGCGATTTCTCGCAGTATCTGACGCCGGTCCTGAATTCGGGTGCCGACGTTCTGATCCTGAATCATTACGGCGGCGACATGGTCAACTCGCTGCGCCAGGCCGTCACGCAGTTCGACATGCGTTCCAAGCAGGCCAACGGCAAGGACTTCCAGATCGTCGTGCCGCTGTTCTCGGAACTCATGGCGCAGGGCGCCGGCGAGGCCGTGAAGGGCATCCTGGGCACCGCCAACTGGGACTGGAAGCTCGACAACGCCGCTACCCAGGCGTTTGCCAAGTCGTTCGGCGAGGAATTCGGCAGCCCGCCGTCGCAGGCCGCCCATACCTGCTACGTCCAGACGCTGCTCTATGCCAACGCGGCAGAGACCGCCGGCACCTTCTATCCGCCGGAGCTGATCAAGGCGCTGGAAGGCTTCGAGTTCGACGGCATGGGCAATGGTCCGACGCTCTACCGCGCCGACGATCACCAGTGCTTCAAGGACGTGCTGGTCGTTCGCGGCAAGCAGGAGCCGACCAACCAGTTCGACCTGATGGATATCGTCAAGGTCGTCCCGCGCGCCGACGTGACCTACGACCCATCGATCTTCGGTGGCGAACTGGGTCCCTACGACGCCAAGCAGTGCTGATCCGTCGCTGACCAACCGGCCGCCGGCACACATTCCGGCGGCCGGTCCAGCATCGCAGACACCGGAACGATGCGCGCCGACCCCGAGGGCCACGGCGACGCAAGGCAACAGAAATGCCGCGGGTCGGGGCTGCGCTCCCCGACAATCCAAGCGGCAACGCCAGGAGCGACCACAGGGCACATGGACGCCATCATTCTTCAGATCCTGAACGGTCTCGACAAGGGCGGGGCCTATGCGCTCATCGCCCTCGGCCTGACCCTGATCTTCGGCACGCTGGGGGTGGTGAATTTCGCCCACGGCGCCCTCTTCATGCTCGGCGCGTTCTGCGCCGTGTCCTTCTCGATGGTGCTGTCGATCTCGCAACGCGTCCGCGACGAGAGCGTCACCTTCTTCGAGGCCTATAAGGAGATCCCGTATCTGGAGATCTGGTTCGGCGAGACCGGCCGCACGATCCTCGACTGGTCGGTGCCGCTGTCGATCCTCTTCGCGATCCCCTTCATGCTGCTGGTCGGACTGGCGATGGAACGCGGGCTGATCCGCTTCTTCTACAAGCGCAGCCACGCCGAGCAGATCCTGGTCACCTTCGGTCTCGCCATCGTGCTGCAGGAAATCGTCAAGCATTATTTCGGTGCCAACCCGATCCCGATGACCGCGCCCCCGGCCTTTGCCGGCAGTGCCGATGTTGGCCAGTGGTTCGGTGTCACCGGCATCAGCTATCCGATGTGGCGCATCGTCTACTTCCTGTTCTCGCTGGCCGTCATCGGCGCGGTCTTCGCCTTTCTGCAGCTGACCACCTTCGGCATGGTGGTGCGCGCCGGCATGGCGGACCGCGAGACCGTCGGCCTGCTCGGCATCAATATCGGCCGCAAGTTCTCCATCGTATTCGGCCTGGCCGCCGTCGTCGCGGGCCTTGCAGGCGTCATGTACACGCCGATCCTGTCGCCCAGCTACCATCTTGGCATGGACTTCCTAGTGCTGTCCTTCGTGGTCGTCGTGGTCGGCGGCATGGGTTCGCTGGGAGGTGCGGTTGTCGCCGGCTTCCTCCTCGGGATCCTGCAGTCCTTCTCCTCGATGACCGAGATCAAGGATATCCTGCCGGGCATCGACCAGATCATCATCTACCTTGTCGCCGTCGTCGTCCTGCTGGTTCGCCCGCGGGGTCTGATGGGCCGCAAGGGCGTCATGGAGGCCTGATCGATGAACAGCGCCATCACCTCGACCGATCTCGGCGGCACGCCGCACGAGACCTCCCCGCGGACCCGGGACAGCCGGCCGTTCTTCGCGACAACGATGGGCGACTACGCCTTCACCGCGATCTTCGCGGCGGCCGTCCTGACCATGCCGATCTGGCTGGCGCCGATCGGCGCCGGCTACCCGGACATCCTGCAGAAATTCGCGATCTTCGGCATCTTCGCGATCGGCTTCAACATCCTCTTCGGCTTCTCCGGCTATCTGTCCTTCGGCCACGCGGCCTTCCTGGGCACCGGTTCCTACGCCGCCGTATGGATGTTCAAGCTCCTGTCGATGAACGCGATCTTCGCGATTCCCTTCGCGATCATCGTGGCCGGCATCTTCGCGCTGGCCATCGGCTATATCTGCCTGCGCCGGTCCGGCATCTACTTCTCGATCCTGACCCTGGCGTTCGCCCAGATGTCGTACAATCTCGCCTATTCGGTGCTGACACCGATCACCAATGGCGAGACGGGGCTGCAGATCTCGCGGTCCGATCCGCGGCTGATCGACCGCGCCCTCGGCGAGGCCGGCGCGAGCCTGCCGACGCCGAACTTCTTCGGCATCGAGCTGCAGGGCTATCCGGGCTTCTATTTCTGCGCGATCTTGCTGATCCTCGGGTTCTTCCTGGCGCTCAGGATCCGCAATTCGACCTTCGGCATGATGCTCTTCGCCATCAAGTCGAACCAGAACCGCATGGGCTACACCGGTTTTGCCTCGCGGCCCTACCTGCTGACCGCCTTCGTCATCTCCGGCATGTATGCCGGCCTGGCCGGTGGTCTGCTGGCGGTGACGGACCCGCTGGCCGGCGCCGACCGGATGCAGTGGACGGCGTCCGGCGAGGTCGTGCTGATGACGATCCTCGGTGGCGTAGGCACCCTGCTCGGCCCGGTCATCGGGGCGGCGGTGATGAAATATCTCGAGCAGATCTTCTCGTCCTTCAACGATAGCTTCCTCTACCGGACCTTCGACTTCCTGCCGGAGCTGGCCCAGACCATCGCGGTCGAGATCACCAGCCCATTCGTCGGCGAGGGATGGCACCTGACGCTTGGCCTGCTGTTCATGGTCATCGTCATCTTCCTGCCCGGCGGCATCATGGAGGGGCTACGCCGCATCGGTGGCATGGTCCGCAAGCCGAAGACGGCGGACGAGACCGACGCGGCCCATGCCCGCGCGAAGGACTAGAGAGAGCCGACATGGACATTCTCACCATCAACGGCGTCAGCAAGCGCTTCGGCGGCCTCAAGGCCCTCGACGACGTCAATCTGCGGGTCAAGGAAGGCACGGTCCACGCGATCATCGGGCCGAACGGTGCCGGCAAGTCGACCCTGCTCAACACCCTCGTCGGCCGCCTCGTACCGGATGAGGGCACCGTCGAGTTCGACGGTGCGCCACTGCTGGGGCACAGTCCCCACCAGATCAACCAGGCCGGCATCGCGCGGGTCTTCCAGACGCCGGAGACCTTCGCCGAACTGACGGTGATGGAAAATGTCATGATCCCGGCCTTCGCGCGCAAGGACGGGGCCTTCAAAATCAATCTGTGGGGACGCGCCAACGACCGGCGCGTCGTTTTGGAGGAAGCCGAGGAGATTCTCGAAGACCTCAACCTCACCGCCCAGCGCAACCAGCGGGTGGATTCCATGTCACGCGGCGACAAGCGGCGGCTGGAACTGGCCATGTGCCTCGTCCAGCGACCCAAGCTCCTGCTGCTGGACGAGCCGACCGCCGGCATGTCGCGGGCCGACACCAACAACACTGTCGATCTTCTGAAGAAGATTGCCAAGCGCGGCATCACCAAGGTGATCATCGAGCACGACATGCACGTCGTGTTCTCACTCGCCTCCACCGTCAGCGTGATGGCGCAGGGCACCGTGATCGCCGAGGGAACGCCCGAGGCGATCAAGTCCGATCCGCGCGTGCAGGAAGCCTATCTCGGGGGAGCCCACCTATGAGCCAGACGATCGACACCGCCCGGCCGCACAGCAGGAGCGCGCCGGCCGAGACGGTCCGGACCGGTGGCCAGCCCTTCTTCGCGGCCCGCGACCTGCACGCCTATTACGGGGAGAGCTACATCGTGCAGGGCGTCTCCTTCGAGGTGCGCGAGGGCGAGATCGTCGCCCTTCTCGGCCGTAATGGCGCCGGCAAGACCTCGACGTTGCGCACCATCGCGCGCGCCGGGTCGCCGCATCTCAAGCACGGCGAGCTCTGGCTCGACGGGCAGCCACTGCACACCATGCAGAACTTCGAGGCTGCGCGTCTCGGCGTCCAGCTCGTTCCCGAGGATCGGCGGATCATCGCCGGCCTGACGGTCGAGGAGAATCTCAAGCTCGCCCAGATCGAGCCGCCCGTCGGCTGGACGCTGGAGCGGATCTACGAGCATTTCCCGCGGCTGGCGGAGCGGCGCAACCAAGACGGCATCACCATGTCGGGCGGCGAACAGCAGATGCTGGCGGTCGCCCGCGCCCTTGCCCGCGAGGTGAAGCTCCTCCTGCTGGACGAGCCCTATGAGGGCCTCGCCCCGGTCATCGTGCAGGAAATCGAGCGGATCCTGGAAGAGATCAAGCAGCTCGGCATCACCACGATCCTGGTCGAGCAGAACGCCATCGCGGCCCTGCATCTGGCCGACCGCGCGATCATCCTGGAAATGGGCGAGATCGTCTTCGACGGCACCGCCCAGCAGATCATCGACGACAAGGACATGCGGCTGCAATATCTCGCCGTCTGACCCGCATCCGTCCCGCAGACAACAGAAAGCGCCCGGCGTCACCGCCGGGCGCTTTCTGGTTTGTCGTGGCAAAGGCAGCGATCAGCCGAGGCTGGCCATCACTGCATCCACGGCATCGGCGGTGCGCGCGACGATGATGTCGGCCTCCTCGCGGGTCAGGACGAAGGGCGGGGCGAAGCCCAGGATGTCGCCTTCCGGCATGGCACGGCCGATGACGCCGCGCTCCAGGAGGGCGGCGGCGATCTGCGGGCCGACCTTCTGTGACGGGTCGAAGAATTTGCGGTCGTCCTTGTCCGCCACGAACTCGACCGCCGCCATCAGGCCGTCGCCGCGCACGTCGCCGACATTGGCATGGCCCGCCAGCGCGTCGGTCAGCCCCTTGCGGAAATGCGCGCCCACCGTGCCGGCATTTTCGACCAGGTCGAGCTTGTCGATCAGTTCGAGATTGGCGACGCCGGCCGCCGAGCAGAGCGGGTGGGCCGAATAGGTCCAGCCATGGCCGATCGCCCCCATCTCGTCGGAGCCGCGAACCAGCACTTCCCAGACCTTGTCCGAGATGATGCTGCCCGACAGCGGCGCATAGGCCGAGGTCAGGCCCTTGGCGATGGTGATGATGTCCGGCTTGATGCCGTAATGCTCGGAGCCGAACATCGTGCCGAGGCGCCCGAAGCCGGTGACCACCTCGTCGGCGACCATAAGGATGTCGTATTTTGCCAGGACCGCCTGGATCTTCTCCCAGTAGACGGCGGGCGGCGGGACAATACCGCCGGTGCCCAGGATCGGCTCGCCGATGAAGGCCGCCACCGTGTCGGGACCTTCGGCGAGGATCATCTCCTCCAGCTTGTCGGCGCAATGCTGCGAGAACTGCTCCTCGCTCATCGAGCGGTCCTCGCGGCGGAAATAATATGGCGCCTCGGTATGCAGGATCGGCGCGCGCGGCAGGTCGAAGGCGTTGTGGAACAGCTTCAGGCCGGTGAGCGAGCCGGTCATCACGCCGGAGCCGTGATAGCCGCGCCAGCGCGAGATGATCTTCTTCTTCCCGGGACGGCCGAGAATGTTGTTGTAGTACCAGATCAGCTTGATGTTGGTCTCGTTGGCGTCCGATCCCGACAGGCCGAAATAGACCCGGCTCATGTGATCGGGCGCGCGATCGATGATCATCTTGGCCAGTTGGATCGACGGCTCGGAGCCGTGGCCGACATAGGCGTGGTAGTAGGGCAGCCTGTGAGCCTGGGCCGCGATCGCGTCGGCGATCTCGGTCTGGCCGTAGCCGACATTGACGCAATAGAGGCCGGCGAAGGCGTCGAGGCTCTCCTTGCCGTTGACATCGACGATGGTCGCGCCCTTGCCGCCGGCGATGACCCGGGTCGGCGTCTCGCCGCGGGCATGCATGCCCATATGGGTCGACGGATGGAAGAAATGATCGCGGTCGAAGGCGGCGAGTTCATTGTTGCGGTCGAGCATCGTCTGCTCCTTTCCTGACTGAATGCGGGTCTGTCGAAGGCAGCGATCAGCCGATATCCTGGCAGACATATTTGAGGTCGGTGAAGGCTTCGAGGCCGTGACGAGCCCCTTCCCGTCCCATGCCCGACTGCTTGACGCCGCCGAACGGGATCGGCGCACCGGTGATCTTGACGCGGTTGACGGCGACCATGCCGTATTCGAGCGCCGCCGTCATGCGGGCGATGCGGGCGCCATCGCGGGTGACGAGATAGGCGACGAGGCCGTATTCGGTGTCGTTGGCGCGGGCGAGAACCTCGTCCTCCGCGTCGAACGGCGTGACCGCGGCGACTGGCCCGAAGGTCTCCTCGCGCATGATCAGCGCGTCCTGCGGCACGTCGGCCAGCAGGGTCGGCCGGTAGAACAGCGGCCCGGCCGCATCACGTCCGCCACCGACGAGGCAGCGCGCCCCGCGGCCGACGGCGTCGTGCACCTGCGCCTCCACCTTGGCGATGGCGCGCTCGTGCATCAACGGTCCGATGTCGGTGCCCGGACGCAGGCCCGAGCCGACCGTCAGAGTCGCGATCCGCGCCCTGTAGTCAGCCAGGAACTGCTCGTAGATCGGCCGTTCGACATAGATGCGGTTGGCGGCCAGGCAGTCCTGTCCGGAGGTGGCAAACTTGGCATCCATGGCGATGTCGACGGCCCGGTCGAGGTCGCTGTCGGCGAAGACGATCAGCGGCGCGTGGCCGCCGAGTTCCATGATCAGGCGCTTGACGGTTGGCGCCGCCTGCGCGGCGATCAGGCGGCCGATCTCGGTCGACCCGGTGAAGCTCATCGCCCGAACGCGGCTGTCCTCGCACAGGCGGCCGACGATGGTCGCCGCATCGCCCGTCACGACGTTGAAGACGCCCCGCGGCATTCCTGCCCGCTCGGCCAGCGCCGCCAGCGCCAGGGCCGAGAATGGCGTCTCCGACGAGGGATGGGCGACGATCGTGCAGCCAGCGGCCAGCGCCGCCGCGGCCTTGCGCGTCAGCATGGCGGCGGGGAAGTTCCAGGGGGTCACGAGGCCGACCACGCCGAGCGGCACGCGGCTGAGCGTCATCTGCGCGCCCGGCAGGTGGCTCGTCAGGCTTTCGACGGCGATGCGGCGGGCTTCCTCGGCATAATAGTCGACGAAGGAGGCGGCGTAGTCGATCTCGCCGCGAGATTCGGCCAGCGGCTTGCCCTGCTCCAGCGTCATCAGCAGCGCCAGATCCTCGCGCGCGCCGAGAATGAGATCGTTCCAGCGCTTCAGGATCCGCGCCTTGTCCTGGGGCAGCAGCGCCCGCCAGGCCGGCAGCGCGCGCTCGGCGGCATCGATCGCCCGGCTAGTGTCGGCCGCATCGAGGGCCGGCACGGTGCCCAGCTTCTCGCCGGTCGCCGGATCGGTCACCGTGACGGTCGCGTCGGCGGTGATCCAGCGCCCGTCGACATGGGCGGCCTGGACGAACAGCGCCGCGTCGTCCAGCGCTGCCAAGGGATGAAGGGTGTCGAGATGGCGTATCGCTGCAGACATGGCGCTCTCCTGTTCCGTCAGAAGAACGCTATCGGCTTTGCAGGCGAGACGTCGGCCATAGATCGGGTCGGGAAGCGAATTCTCTCCTGCCAGAAGCGCCTTGCGGCGATGGCTCGTCGCCTGGCGCTCAGCGCGCCGAATCCGCGATCATCTGGATGGGGATCGGCGCCTTCTTGATCGGCGTCATGACCGGGTAGCTGAAATAGCGCTTGACCCCGGCGCCGTTGGACAGGAGCTGGTCGATGATCGCCTGGTAGCTCGCCAGGTCGCGCGTCACGAACTTGCAGAGATAGTCGAAGCCGCCCGAAACGGAGAAGCACTCGACGATCTCCGGCACGTCGCGGATCGCGGCCTCGAAGGCGGCAAAATCCTCCGTCCGGTGGCTCTCGATCTCCATCATCACGAACAGGACCGTCAGCGGGCCATAGGCGCTCTCGGCGATCTGGGCGCCGTAGCCCTCGATGATCCCGGCCTCTTCCAGCCGGTTCAGCCGCTCCCAGCAGGGCGTCGGAGACAGGTTCACGCGCTCGGCCAGCGTCGCCTTCGGAATCCGGCCCTCCGACTGGAGGATGGTCAGGATCTTGATATCGCGGTCGTCCAGCTTGATGCGGCCCGGTGGCATGGCGTGTCCTGGCTCGAAATGGCGTCGATCCACTTCAATAGACTGCCGGTTCGGCCGACGTCCACCGCCCAGTGCGAGGCCGCTAGCGCACGATCAGGCAATGCTGGGGGGCAAGCGAAGCAACCTTGTGGGACACCGAACCCAGCAGGAACCCCTCGATGTCGCCATTGCCGCGCGCGCCGAGCACGATGAGGTCGCAATCATGCTGCTTGGCGAAGCCGACGATGGCGCGGGACGGCTGGCCGCGCTTGGCATAGGCGGTGACGCTCTCGACGCCGGATTCGAGCGCCCGCGCCTTTGCTGCAGCGGCGATCTCGCTGGCATAGGTCTTCAGGGAATCGTCGGGTCGGTCGGCCAGTTGCTTGACGCGGACCATCGAGAGCGAGGCTTCCAGCGGCGAGTGGTGGCGATAGACGCACAGCGTGATCAGGTGCGCGCCGAAGGTCCGGCATAGCTCGGCGGCCACGTCGAGGGCGCGCGTCGCCATGGGGGAGCCGTCCACCGGCACGAGAACCGTCTTGTACATGCATCGCCTCCGGGAGCGGTTCGGGACGTTTCGCCGGGCGCCCGGCCCCGCCGGCCTAGCGGAAGGCCAGGTCGCGCAGGAACAGCGCCAGCGGCGGCCACGCGATCAGCAGGGCGCTGACGAGAAGCAGGATGATGATGAAGGGCGGCGTGCCGCGGATCACCTCGATGTAGGGTCGTTTGAAGATCGCTATCGCCGTGAAGATATCGCAGCCGAAGGGTGGCGTGGCCGACCCGATCGCAACCTGTAGCGTGATGATCACGCCGACCAGCACCGGGTCAAGCCCGAGACCGGAGACGAGGGGCGCGAAGATCGGCACCAGCACTAGGATCACGACGATCGGGTCGACGAACATGCAACCGACGAAGAAGGCGATGGAGATCGCGATCAGGACGCCCGTGGGGCCGGCCTCCGTCAGGCCGATGGCCCCCAGGATCGCCTGCGGGATCTGCTGAAAGGAGATCACCCACGAGAACGCCGCGCCGGCCGCGACCAGGATGAAGACCACGGCCGTGATCAGGCCGGTCGACTTGGCGACGTCGAAAATGTCGCTGACCTTCAGCGAACGGAAGATCACCATTTCCAAAAGCAGCGCGTAGCCGACGCAGACCGAGGCCGCCTCGGTCGGGCTGAAGATCCCGCCATAGATGCCGCCAACGACGATCACCGGGAAGCCGAGCGGCCAGATCGCGGATACCATGGACGAGCCCCGCTCTTTCCAGGTCGATTTCGGCTCGGTCTCCAGATCGTGCATGCGCGCGTAGATGATGGCGTAGATCGAGAACAGGACGAGGATGAGCAGGCCCGGCCCGACGCCGGCGATGAAGAGCTCGGAGATCGAGGTGCCCGAGACGACGCCGTAGATGATCATGGCGATCGAGGGCGGGATCAGCATCGCGATGTCGGAGGAATTGATGATCAGCGCCAGCGTGAAGCTGTCGCTGTAGCCGGCCTTCAGCATGCGCGGCCGCAACGGACCACCAACGGCGACGACGGTCGCCTGCGTCGAGCCCGACACCGCGCCGAACAGCGTGCAGCTCATCGCTGTGGCGACGCCCAGGCCGCCGCGCATGTGGCCGACGAAGCGCATGATCATGTCGATCAGCCGGTCGGCCGAATGGCCCTTGGTGATGATGTCCGCGGCCAGGATGAACATCGGGACGGCTATCAGCGCGGCCGGCCGAATTCCGGCCACCATCTGCTGGATCATGATCTCCGGACCGATGGGCAGGTAGAAGAAGAAGGCCACAAGGGTCGCCGCAATCAGCGGAACCATCATGGGGAACCCCAGGAGCAGGAGGACCACCATGGTCGAGATCATCGCAGTTGCCATGGATTTCCTCTTGTCAGAGCGCCCCGGCGGCGGCGTATTCGGCAGGTCGACGCGCGGCGGGCGTCAGATCTGGGTTTCGGTCTCGTCGTAGGTGTCGACCACCGATACTGAGAGGTAGATTTCCGGCCGCGTCAGATTGGCCAGAGCGGTCAGGAGATACTGGATTCCGGTGATCACGAAGCCGAGCGGCAGCCAGACCAGCGTGAGATAGATCGGCAGGCGCAGCACCGGCGAAATCCGACCGGTGTCGAAGACGCTGACGACGTAATCCCAGGAGAACCAGGCGAGAATGAACATCGACGCTGCCGTCACCAGGCAGATGATGATCATCAAGGCACGGCGCAGCGGATCGGGCAGTTCGTCATAGATCGCCGACATGCGGATATGGCGCCCGTGCCGGGCGGCGAAGCCGATCCCCGCGAAAGTCACGAGGATGACAAGGAACTGGTTGAGTTCCTGGGCGAAATAGAGGCTGCGTCCGAACACGAAGCGCCCGAGAACGTTGGCAACGGAATTCACCGCCATCATCAGGATGCCGGCCGTCAGGATCACCGATTCCAGCGCGGCAATGGACCGATCGAGCACCTGGAAGGGCCGCAGCACGCCGGAAAAAGCGCTGGCCGGCGCCTCCGCCGTCGTCGTCGCAGCTGCCTCGGAAACCCTTGGCCCGCCCATGCTTTCGGCGGGGGCGTCCGGGTCGGTCGACGGGTCGGGTCGGGTCATCGGCGTTCCATCCTATGGCGCCTTGCACAGGCTGCCGCGCACACAGATAGCGAGGCAGCAACATCTGGCGACCGGCAGCCAGAGGCTGCCGGTTGGGTCTGGCCTGGTCAGCCGCTCTGGCCGACACGCTCCTGCGACGCCTTGATGTCGGCCTCGAAACCTTCCAGGACCGCCTTGCCGCTTTCGCCGGTCATTTCGACATACTTGTCGCGCACCTTCTCAGCGGCTTCACGGAACGGCGCACGCTGCTCGTCCGTCAGGCGCGTCACCGTCATGCTCGGCTTGGCCTCCATGATCTTGGCCAGCGATTCTTCCTCGAGACCCTTCTGGTAATCGATGATGTAATCGTAGGCAGCATCGGCCGCGTCCGAGACCAGCTGCTTCTCCTCGTCAGAAAGGGCTTCATAGAAGCTTTCGTTCGCGGCCACGGCCGTCGTGAAGGTGTTGTGGCCGGTGAAAGTGATATGGTCGGTCACCTCGTACATCTTCGTGGATTCCACAAAGAACATCGGGTTTTCCTGTCCCTGGATCATGTTCAGCTGCAGGCCGCTGAAGGTCTCGCCCCAGGGCAGCGGTGTGGCCGTCGCACCGAAGGCGTTGTAGGTCTCGACCAGAAGAGGCGTCGTCATGACTCGGAACTTGACGCCATCCAGATCGGCCGGCGACGTCACCGGCTCCTTGGTCGTCATCACGACCTCGCCCTCCGGGAACATGTCGATCAGGTGCAGGTTTTGCGCTTCGTAGAGCTCTGCCAGATCCTCGTTGATCGTGGGCGAAGTCTTGTAGAAATCCGCCAGCACTTCGGGGTCTTCCGGCAGAACGTACGGCATCAGGAAGACCTGCAGCTCCGGGATCAGGCTGCCGGTGAAGCCGGGCGAGGCATCGACGAACTGGATGGCGCCCATCTGCGCCAGTTCGGTCGTGTCGGCGGACTCACCGAGCGTGCCAAACGGGAAGATCGCGACCGTGTGGTCGGAATTGGCCTCGATATGCTCCTTAAACTTCTGGGCGTAGACGCCCTGAACCTCATCAAGCGCTTCCTCGATGGCGTATTTCCATTCGGCGGCGAAGGCCGGTCCGGCCATCAGGGTCAAGGCCGTCGTGGCAGCTAGCGTCTTAGCCAGCAGATTGCGGCGGCGGGTGTTCGACAGGTTGGACATGAATAGGTCTCCGTTTCTCGGTTCAGCGACAGGAGGTCAACAAACCATAGTCTTCGAAATCAGCAGGGAAAGCGTAGCCGACGAAAAACCGTCGGCGCCCGACGTTCGTCAATGGATATCAGGATGATCGTGGCTGAGATCGCTCGATCCTCGATATTCGTTCGCAATACATAGGGTCCGCAAACGACGAACCACCGAGAAGCGCTCGGCTCCTGCTTCAGAGGAGCCTAAGCCTGCACATCGAGAACCGTCAGTCAACGTTCGCACCCTGCCATCCATGCAAGATCAGCTTGCAAATATTGTTGCTGGCTGTCGAGCGAGCGATCTCCGCAATGCATCGGCGACGGCAGCAGAATCCCCTTTGCGAACCCGGGAAAAAGGATGGATCGCCTAATTGCCGGGCATGCACATATCGTGATCATTTCAGCTCTCAAGCGGCGGCTTGCGGACGATCTCAGGGTTGACGCCGATGAATGGAAATGCGCCTCTCGCGGATCGTGCCGTCGCGGGGCCATACTCCTCGGCATCGCCATTCGTTCACCTGACACAGCTCGCAGCGAGCGTGAGGATGCGGCGGCAAATATTTATTTTGCCTGTTGAAAGACCCAGTCATGAGTGCCGCCATTTCCACCTCCGACCTGCCCATTCTGCTGGACGAGCGTGCCTGCGAGCGACGCGTCGGACTCATCCTTCTGGCCACCGACCAGTCCACCGAAGCGGATTTCTGCCGGATGGTCGCATCGGACCGGATCAACGTCTTCGGCACGCGCATCGAATTCGCCAACCCGACGACGACGGACAATCTGCGGGCGATGAAGCCGCGGCTCGCTGCTGCCGCCAGCCTTCTGCTGCCCGGCGAGGATTTCGACGTCATCTGCTTTTCCTGCACGTCCGGCTCGGTGTTGATTGGCGATGCCGAGATTGCCGCCGCCATCCATGCGTCCAAACCCGGGGCCGCAGTGGTCACGCCGCCCGCTGCCGCCGCCATGGCCCTGCGCGCTTTGAACGCGCAGAAAATCAGCGTTCTGACCCCCTATGTCGTGCCGGTGGGCGAGCTGATGGCCGACTATTTCCTCGAGGCCGGCTTCACGCTGGAAAACTTCACCTGCCTCGAAATTGAGGATGACGGCGACATGGCGCGGATGTCGCGTGCCAGCCTCGTGGAGGCCGCCGTTGCCGCCACTGCTCCGTCCGCCGAAGCCCTGTTCATCTCCTGTACGGCGTTGCGTTCGGCCGCCGCCGTGCCCGAGATCGAGGCGCGAATCGGCCGGCCGGTCGTCACCAGCAATCTGGCGACGGTATGGGCCTGTCTGGGACATTGCGGTGCCCTCACCGCCCGGCCGGACGCCGGCGGCCTGATGGCCCTCCCCCTGCCCGCGGCCGCGTGAGATCATGGGCATCGTGACGCTCTCCGAGATCGAGGCGGCAGCGGAGCGGATCGCCGGACGCATACGCCGCACCCCGATCGATCCTTCGCCCAGCCTGTCGGTGCGCGCCGGCGTGCCGGTGTATCTGAAGCACGAGCACCGGCAGATTACCGGCGCCTTCAAGCTGCGCGGGGCGACGAACGCCCTGCTGCAACTGACGCCCGCCCAGCGCGCGAGAGGCGTGACCGCCGCCTCGACCGGCAACCACGGGCGCGCGCTCGCCCACGCGGCCGCCGCCGAGGGCGTTCGCTGCATCGTCTGCATGTCGGCGCTGGTCCCGCGCAACAAGCTCGACGCCATCGCGGCGCTCGGCGCGGAGACCCGCATCGTCGGCCGCTCCCAGGACGAGGCGCAGGTCGAGGTCGACCGGCTGGTCGCCGAAGAGGGCATGGCCAATGTGCCGCCCTTCGATCATCCGGCCATCGTCGCCGGGCAAGGCACGATCGGGCTCGAGATCGTCGACGACCTGCCGGACGTCGACACCGTGCTGGTGCCGCTCTCCGGCGGCGGGCTGATCGCGGGCATCGCCGCCGCAGTCAAGGGGCGACGGCCTGGGGCCCGGGTGGTCGGCATCTCCATGCGCCGCGGTGCGGCCATGCAGGCGAGCCTTGCCGCCGGACATCCCGTGGAGGTCGAGGAACTGCCGACATTTGCCGACTCCCTCGGCGGAGGTATCGGCCTCGGCAACGACTGGACCTTCGAAGCGGTGCGCAGCCTCGTCGACGAGGTGGTGCTGCTCGACGAGGCCGAGATCGCCGCCGGTATCCGCCACGCCTATTTCGAGGAGCGGGAGATCGTGGAAGGCGGTGCCGCCGTCGGGATGGCGGCACTCCTCGCGGGCAAGGTACGGCCGCAAGGGCCCACCGTCGCGCTGCTGTCCGGCCGCAACATCGACATGCAGCTTCACCGCGCCATCCTCAATGGGGCCGACACTCTGGAGGAGGCTGCCTGATGCCGCAGATGCGCATCCTCACCGAAGCCGAACTGCGCCGCCTGGTGCCGCTCGATCTCGAGGCGATCGCCGCCGTCGAGGGCGCCTTCGAGTCGCTGGCAACGAAGCCGGTCGCGATGCCGCCGATCCTGCGGCTCGACATTCCCGAGCATCATGGCGAAGTCGACGTGAAGACCGCCTATGTTCCCGGGCTGTCGGGCTTTGCCGTCAAGATCAGCCCGGGCTTCTTCGACAATCCCAAGCTCGGGCTGCCGAGCGTCAACGGCATGATGGTATTCCTGTCCTCCACCACCGGTCTGGTCGAGGCGCTGCTTCTCGACAACGGCTATCTCACCGACGTGCGGACCGCCGCGGCCGGCGCAGTGGCGGCGCGTCATCTCAGCCGGCCGGATTCGACAATCGCGACGATCTTCGGCGCCGGCGTCCAGGCACGGCTGCAGTTGACGGCGCTGACCCTGGTGCGACCCATCGCCGAAGCCCGCATCTGGGCCCGCGATGCCGGCAAGGCCGATGCGGCGGCGGCCGAACTCTCTGCCGAACTCGGCATCCCGGTGACCGCGATCGGGGACGGTGAACGCGCCGTCGCCGGCGCCGACATCATCGTGACGACCACGCCGTCCGAGAGGCCGATCCTGATGTCCGGTTGGCTCGCCCCCGGCCAGCACGTCACCGCCATGGGCTCCGACGCCGAGCACAAGAACGAACTGGACCCGGCCGCCATCGCAAGGGCCGACCTTTATGTCGGCGACAGCCTCGCCCAGACCCGGCGGCTGGGCGAACTGCACCATGCGATCGAGAGCGGTGCGGTGGCGGAGGATGCGGCCTTCGCCGAACTCGGCGCCATCGTCGCCGGCCGCGCGCCGGGCCGCCCGTCCCCCGAGGCGCTGACGATCTGCGATCTCACCGGCACCGGCGTCCAGGATACCGCGATCGCGACCCTGGCCAACGACCGGGCGGTCGCCGCTTCCGCCGGCACGTTCTTTACCAGCTGATCCCTCCTGCGACAGGTGCATCCATGCGTGAGCCGAGATTCAAGTTCACCCGCCCCGAATATGCCGAGCGTCTCGACAAGACCCGGGCGGCCATGGCCGAAAAGGACATCGAGCTGCTGTTCGTCTCGGACCCGTCGAACATGGCGTGGCTGACCGGCTATGACGGCTGGTCCTTCTACGTCCATCAGGGCGTGCTGGTGCCGCCCGAGGGCGATCCCATCTGGTTCGGCCGCCTGCAGGACGCCAATGGCGCGCGCCGCACGGCCTATATCGGCAACGACAACATCGTCGGCTATGCCGATCACTACGTGCAGTCCAGCGAGCGCCACCCGATGGATTACCTGGCCACGGTGATCAAGGACCGCGGCTGGGCGAACCTGTCGATCGGCGTCGAGATGGACAATTACTGGTTCTCGGCGGCCGCCTTCCTGTCGATGCAGACCTATCTGCCGGATGCCCGGTTCGTCGACGCGACCGGCCTCGTCAACTGGCAGCGCGCGGTGAAGAGCACGCAGGAGCTCGAATACATGCGCATCGCCGGGCGGATCGTCGGCGCCATGCACAGGCGCATCCTGGAAAAGGCCGAGCCGGGCATCCGCAAATGCGATCTCGTCGCCGAGATCTGGGATGTCGGAACCCGCGGCGTCGACGGCTACGGCGGCGACTATCCGGCCATCGTGCCGCTGCTGCCGTCGGGTCTCGACGCCTCGGCGCCGCATCTGACCTGGGACAACATGCCGATGGAGAGCGGCGAAGGGACCTTCTTCGAGGTCGCCGGCTGCTACAACCGCTATCACTGCCCGCTGTCGCGGACGATCTTCCTCGGCAAGCCGCCGCAGGCCTTTCTCGACGCCGAAAAGGCGACGCTGGAGGGCATGGAGGCGGGCCTGGAAGCGGCCAAGCCGGGCAATACCTGCGAGGATCTGGCCAATGCCTTCTTCGCGGTTCTGAAGAACTACGGCATCATCAAGGACAACCGCGCCGGCTATCCGATCGGCCTGTCCTATCCGCCGGACTGGGGCGAGCGCACCATGAGCCTGCGTCCGGGCGACCGCACGGAGCTGAAGCCCGGCATGACGTTCCATTTCATGACCGGAATCTGGCAGGAGGACATGGGCATCGAGATCACCGAATCGATCGCCATCACCGAAACCGGCTACGAACTGCTGGCCGACGTCCCGCGCCAGCTCTTCGTGAAGGACTGAGCCATGCGGCAGGGCGACAATCTGGCACCCACAGCGGTGATCGCGACCGTCGACTTCCAGGCCGACGGCATCCAGCACGGCTTCCTGCGGCTGCCCTACAGCCGGGACGATTCGGCCTGGGGCTCGGTGCTGATCCCGATCACCGTCGCCAAGAACGGCAACGGGCCGACGGCGCTCCTGACCGGCGGCAATCACGGCGACGAATATGAGGGGCCGATCGCGCTGTTCGATCTGGCCCAGCGCCTGGCCCTTGAGGAGATCAGCGGCCGCATCATCATCCTGCCGGCGATGAACTACCCGGCCTTTCGCGCCGGCACGCGAACCTCGCCGATCGACAAGGGCAATCTCAACCGCCTGTTTCCCGGCTCCCCGGTCGGCACGCCGACCCAGAAGATCGCCGACTACGTCACCCGGCACCTGCTGCCGATGGCGCATGTGGTGCTCGACTTCCATTCCGGCGGCAAGACGCTGGATTTCCTGCCGTTTGCCGCGGCCCACGCGCTGGACGACACGCGCCAGGAGGAGGAATGCATCGCCGCCGTCACCGCTTTCGGCGCGCCCTGGTCGGTGAAGATGCGCGAGATAGACGCGGTGGGCATGTTCGACACTACGGTGGAGGCGCTGGGCAAGGTGTTCGTGACGACCGAACTGGGCGGCGGCGGGACCGCGACGGCGCAGAGCGCGCGCATCGCCAAGCGCGGCACGGCCAACGTCCTGCGCCATGCCGGCATCCTGTCCGGCGCGGTGGAGGAACGGCCGACCCGCTGGCTCGACATGCCATCGGACGACTGCTTCACCTTCTCGGAAATCGACGGGATGATGGAGCCGCTGATCGATCTCGGCGACGCGGTCCGCAAGGGCCAGCCGATCGGGCGGGCCTGGCCGGTCGATCGCACCGGAATGGCACCCTACGAATACACCGCCAAGATGGACGGCATCCTGGCTGCGCGGCACTTCCCCGGACTGGTCAAGGCGGGCGACTGCATCGCCGTGCTCGGCGTCACCGACTGACAAGGCCCGAAGCCGCCCGGATCAGCCGACCCAGTCGACCCGCGTCGCGAAGACATAGCCGGCGCCGTAGACGGTGCGCACATGGGCGGGCTTCTTGGGGTCCTCGTCGAGCTTCTTGCGCAGCCGCGACACGCGCACGTCGACGCTGCGGTCGAAGGCTTCCTCGCCGCTGGCCGAGAACAGCTCCAGGAGAAAGTCGCGGCTGAGCACCCTGCCCTGCGCTTCCAGGAAGGCGCGCAGCAGCTCGGCGTCGGAGCGCGACAGCGGCTGCTCGGCGCCGCCCGGCGCACGCAGGGTGAGCGACCCGAAATCGGCGCGCCAGCCGGCGAATTCGGCCACCTGCGCCCGTCCGCCACCACCGTGGGACGACGAAACGGCCGTGCGGTTCCGCGACGTGCGGCGCAGGACGCTGCGGATACGGGCGGCGAGTTCCAGCGGCTCGACCGGCTTGGTCAGATAGTCGTCGGCGCCGCTTTCCAGTCCCTGCAACCGGTCGTCGAGCGCGCCGCGGCCGCTGACGATGACGATCGGCAGGCCGTGACGGGCCAGCTCGTCCTTCAGCAGCGCCAGCCCGTCGCCGTCCGGCAGGCCGAGATCGACGATGCACAGATCCGGCGGCGCCGCGCCGAGCTGCCGGCGGAAATCGGCGATCCGCTGGAAGCTCTCGACTGCAAAACCCTGCTCGGTCAGCTCCCGCGCGAAGACCGCGGCGAGGTCGCGGTCGTCCTCCAGGATGAAGATGCGCTCACGCATCCGTCGGCACCGTCGACTGTCGGGGCAATGTCGGCATCCTCACGATCCGGCCGTGAAGGCGACGACGATGGCGCGTCGCTCGAACGGCTTCTGCAGGACCCGCACGCGGGGTGACAGATCGGCGCCGACGCCGTCCTGGCCGAAGCCGGTCATCAGGACGATCCGCTTGCCCGGATGGCGGCACTCGATCTCTGCGGCGAGATCGATGCCCGACATGCCGCCGGGCATGGTGATGTCGCTGAGCACGAAGTCGATGCCGTCGACCGCTTCCAGCAGCTGTAGCGCCTCGGCGCCGCTGCTCGCCTCGATCAGCCGGGCGCCGCAGCCCAGCAGATCGCGGCGCAGCACGGTGCGGACCTCCTCGTCGTCGTCGACCAGAAGGACGAAGCGGTCCCGCAGGCCGTCGGCATCGTCCGTGGCCATCTCGGCGGCCGATGCCGGGCCGCTGGCCTCCGGAGCGGCCGCGGCTGGCAGCAGCAGCGTGAAACGCGTGCCCTTATCCGGGGCGGTCTCAAGCGTGATCGTGCCCTTCGAGGCGGTGACGAAGCCCTGCACCATGGTGAGGCCGAGGCCGGACCGTTCGGTGCCGGTCTTGGTCGAGAAGAAGGGCTCGAAGACCCGGCTGCGTGTGGCCTCGTCCATGCCGCGACCGTCGTCGGCGACGACGATCACGACGTGGCCGCTTTGTGCATCGGTCCCGGCCGAGACCCGGATCCGTCCGCCCGACAGGCAGGCATCCGCGGCGTTGACCACGAGGTTGATCAGGCTGGCTTCCAGCTGCGCCGGATCGACGAAGGCATGCGGCGCGCCTTCGACTTCCACGGAAATGCAGGTCCCGTCATGCAGCGAGGGGCGAACCAGTTCGACGATGGTTCGGATCGTCTCGTCGATATCGACGACGGCCGGTTCCAGCGGCTGGCGACGGGCCACGGCCAGCAGCCGGCGCATCAGGTCGGCGCCGCGACGCGTGGCGCGGATCGCCGGCGCCAGCATCTCGGCCTGCAGCGCGGGGTCGTCGATCCTGGCGGCGAGCGGCGTCAGATTGCCGAGGATGATGGTCAGGAGATTGTTGAAGTCGTGGGCGATGCCCGAGGAGAGCTGGCCAAGCGTCTCCATCTTCTGGGCCTGCAGGAGCGCCGTCGCGGCCTCCTTCTCCTTGGTAATGTTCACCGTCAGGACGTAGAAGCCGCGCGGCGTGCCGTCCGAGTCCCGGTCGGGCCGCAGGAACGTCCGCGTATCGAGAATACGGCCGTCCGGGAAGGTGATCTCCAGGTCGAAATCCAGTGCCTCCCCGGTCTTGGCCCGGGCGAAGAAGGGCCGCACGCGCGCCATGGTGGCAGCGCTCAGCACCGCGTCGTGGCGTCGTCCGGGGATCGCCTCGGGCGACAGGCCGTAGGCGCGGGCAAAGCGGCGATTGACGAAACGAAACACCTCGTCCCGGTCGAGATAGGCGATGCCGGCCGGCACCTCGTTGGCGATCAGCCGTAGGCGCTCCTCGCTGCGGCGCAGATCCTCGGTCTGGCGCAGCAGCCGCTGCTCCAGCCGCAATTCGCGCCGGCGCTGCTCGGTGATGTCGGTATAGACGGTGGCAAAGCCGCCCTCGGGCAGCGGCCAGCCGCTGACCCGGATGACGATGCCGTTGGGGCGCGTGCGCTCCAGCGTGTGCGGCTCGAATCGCCGTGCCGCGGCGACACGGTCGGCGACCATGGCCTCGATGTCGCCGTGGCCGTATTCGCCATGGGCCGCATTGTGGCGCACGATGGTCTCGAAATGCGTGCCCGGCTCGGCCAGGCATTCCGGCAGCCCGACCAGTTCGACCAGCCGGCGATTGGCGAAGACCAGCCTCAGATCCGGTCCGAACAGGGTGATGCCCTGGTCCAGCCGGTCGAGCCCGGCCATCAGCATGGCCAGCGTGCCCGCCTGCTCCGCCTCTTGCGCCGGGGCGCGCTCGCCCGTTTCGCTCTCTCCCAACGCCGCCATTCCTTCCCTGCGCCCGGCCAGCCTAGCAAGACGCAATCGCCAATGCATCTCTTGAAAAACTCTGGCAACAATTGCCTGCCAGCTTGCCATCTTGCCCTCGGGAGCGGGCATCGAAACGCGGACGCCCGGCGGAGGAGCCGGTGTTGCGCGGACAGGTTGGCGCCTGGCGTCGACGGGAGGATGGATTGTGACTTCAGGCGAACGCCTTCTGGAGGTCCGCGACGTCTCGCTGCGCTTCGGCGGTGTGCGCGCCCTCAGCGACGTCAGCTTTCATGTCGAGACAGGCGAGCTGTTCTCGATCATCGGGCCGAACGGCGCCGGCAAGACGTCGATGCTCAACTGCATCTCCGGCCGCTACCGGCCGACCGAGGGCGACGTTCTCTACAAGGGCGGCTCGCTCCTGAAGCGCTCGATCAACGACCGTGCCAGCCTCGGCATCGGCCGCACCTTCCAGAACCTCGCCCTGTTCGGCCACATGAGCGTCCTCGACAACATCCTGGTCGGCCGCCACCATCGCCTGAAGAACAACCTCTTCACCGGCATGGCCTACTGGGTCGGCGGTGCCCGCACCGAGGAACTCGCCGAGCGGCGCCGGGTCGAGGAGATCATCGACTTCCTGGAAATCCAGCATGTGCGCGGCGAGCCGGCCGGCACCCTCTCCTACGGGCTCCGCAAGCGGGTGGAACTGGCCCGGGCCATGGCGATCGAGCCGGAGCTGATCCTGCTCGACGAGCCGATGGCCGGCATGAATCTCGAGGAAAAGGAAGACATCGCCCGCTACGTCGTCGCGCTGAACCAGGAGTTCGGCATGACAATCGTGATGATCGAGCATGACATGGGAGTCGTCATGGACCTGTCCGACCGGGTGATCGTGCTCGATTTCGGCAAGGTGATCTCCGCCGGCACGCCCGATCAGGTGCTGGCCGACGAGCATGTGAAGCGGGCCTATCTCGGCGAGGACGACGAGACGCTGGACGCGCTGGCGGCCGAGACGGGAGTACCGGCATGACCGCCGCGCTCGACGTCAGCGGCTCGGAATTCGCCTGGCCGGAGGACACGCCGGAGGTGAAGCAGGCCGCCGGCCTCGATACGCTGCCGAAGCTCCTGGCCCACAACGCCCTCCGCCATCCCAAGGCGATCGCCCAGCGCGAGAAGGAATTCGGCATCTGGGTGCCCTATGACTGGCAGAGCGTCGAGGCGCATGTCTCGCGCATGGCCGTCGGCTTCGCCGGGCTGGGCCTCGGTCCGGGCGACATCGTCGCGCTGATCGGCGACAACCGGCCCGAATGGGTGTGGGGCGAGGTCGCCGCCCATGCCTGCCGGGCCATGAGCCTCGGCATCTATCGCGACGCGCTGGAAGAGGAGATCCGCTACCTCTTCGACTATGCCCAGCCGAAGATCGTTGTCGCCGAGGACGAGGAGCAGGTCGACAAGCTGCTGGCGCTGGGCGATGCCATTCCGAGCGTCGTGGCCATCGTCTACACCGACCCCCGCGGCATGCGGAAATACGACGACCCGCGGCTGGTGCCGATCGAGGCGCTGGAAGCGGCGGGCAAGGACGCGCTCGACCTTTCGCCCAATCTGTGGCGCGACATGGTCGGCGCGACGCAGGGATCGGACGTGGCGATCCTGTGCACCACCTCCGGCACCACCGCCCATCCCAAGCTGGCGATGTGGACCAGCGAGGCCTTCATCGGCCACGCGGCGAGCTATCTGCGGGCCGATCCGCGCGGGCCGGACGACGAATATGTGGCGGTGCTGCCGCTCTCTTGGGTGATGGAGCAGATGTATTCCGTCGCCTGGAACTTCCTTGCCCGGATGAAGGTGAACTTTCCGGAGGAAGAGCAGACGACGATGGCCGATCTGCGCGAGATCGGGCCGACCTTCGTCCTGTTCTCGCCGCGCGTGTGGGAGACGGTCGCCGCCGACATCCGTGCCCGGATGATGGACAGCAAGCGCTGGAAGCGCGCGGTCTACGACTGGGGCGTGGCCAAGGGCATGGCCGCGGTGGCGAAGGGCGGCCATTCGGGCGCGGCCGATCTCGTCCTGTTCCGGCATCTGCGCGACCGGCTCGGCTTCACCAATCTCAAATCGGCCGCGACCGGCGGCGCCGCCATGGGGCCCGACACGTTCCGCTTCTTCCAGGCCATGGGCGTGCCGCTCAAGCAGCTCTACGGCCAGACCGAGGCGATGGGCGCGCACACCATCCACAAGGATGGCGAGGTCGACAACGAGACGGTCGGCTATCCCATGCCCGGTTGTGCGTTGAAGATCCGCGATCCCGACCCCGAAGGGCTCGGCGAGGTGCTGGTGAAGCATCCCAACATGATGAGCGGCTATTTCCGCAACGAGGCCGATTCCGCCGCGAGCCTCGACCCGGACGGCTGGTTCCAGACCGGCGACGCGGGCTACCTCACCGAGAAGCGCCACCTTGTCGTGATCGACCGGATCAAGGATCTGGCGACGACCGCCAGAGGCGTGCGCTTCTCGCCGCAGTTCATCGAGAACAAGCTGAAATTCTCGACCTATGTCGCCGAGGCGGTGATCCTCGGCAACAAGCGGCCATATCTGACCGCGATGATCTGCATCCGCTTCCCGATCCTGTCCAAATGGGCCGAGGAACGGCGGATCTCCTTCACCACCTATTCCGACCTGGCCGCCCGGCGCGAGGTCTACGACCTCTTGCGCGCCGAGGTGGAGCGGGTGAACGCCACGCTGCCCGCCCAGCAGCGGATCGCCCGGTTCCTGCTGCTCTACAAGGAACTGGATGCCGACGACGGCGAACTGACCCGCACCAAGAAGGTCCGGCGCAGCGTCATCGCGCAGAAATACGAGGACATCATCGCCCGCCTCTATTCCGGCGCCGACCATGTCGACGTCGATACGGTGATCCACTTCCAGGACGGCTCGAAGCAGCGGATCGTCACGACCCTGCCGATCGAGACCCTGGTGCCGGACGCGGGCCACAGGCAGGAGGCCGCCGAATGAACACCGATCTGCTTCTCCAGCTCGTCATCAACGGCGTCATCGTCGGCATGCTCTACGGCATCGTCGCGATGTGCTTCGTCCTGATCTACAAGTCGACGCAGGTGGTGAACTTCGCCCAGGGCGAGTTCGTCGTGCTCGGCGCCTGGGTGTGCCTCGCCCTCGTCGTCTCCCTCGGCCTGCCCTTCTGGCTGGCCTTCATCTTCTCGCTCGTCTTCATGACGCTGTTCGGCATCCTCGTGCAGGTGCTGCTGCTGCGCCCGCTCGTCGGCGAGCCGGTGATCTCCGTGATCATGGCGACGATCGGCCTGTCGATCTTCATGCGGGCGCTGATGAACTGGATCTTCGGCAACAATGCCGTGCGCTTTCCGCAGGTCTTCGACCAGAGCACCGTGTCCATCGGCGGCCTGAACGTGGAGACCGCCTATCTGATGAGCCTCGTGCTGTCGCTCATCGTCATGGCGATGTTCTTCTGGTTCTTCCGCTATTCGCGCTGGGGCCTGGCCATGCGCGCGACGGCCTACAACCAGCAGGTCGCCCAGTCGCTCGGCGTCAATGTCGGCCGCGTCTTCGCCATGGCCTGGGCTATCTCGGCGGTGGTCTCGGGGATCGCCGGCGTGGTCATCGGCCTCGTCAGCGCCGTGTCCAACTCGCTGGCGATCATCGGCATCAAGGTGTTCCCCGCGGTCATCGTCGGCGGGCTGGATTCCATCGTCGGCGCGATCGTCGGCGGCCTGACCATCGGGCTTCTGGAGAACCTCGCCGAATTCTTCGACGGCCAGTATCTGCAGGTCGGCAACATGTACCAGGTGGCGCCCTTCTACGTGCTGATCGTGATCCTGATGATCCGTCCCTACGGGCTGTTCGGCACGCCCGACATCGAGCGCATCTGATGGCCCACGTTCCCAATCCGCGCCCCGCCGGCGATTTCCGCACCAGCTACGCAGCCGACCAGTCGCTGTTCCGCACCCATTTCGAGCAATGGACGGTGGTCACGCTGGTCGTGCTCGTGGCGCTGATGCCGCTGGTGTTCGGTGGCTATGTGCTGTCGCAGATGATCCTGATCGGCATCTACGGGATCGCCGCGCTCGGGCTCAACGTGCTCACCGGCATGACCGGGCAGATCTCGCTCGGCCACGGCGCCTTCTTCGGCTTCGGCGCCTTCGCCTCGGCCTGGATCGCGTCGAAGGGCATCCCGGTGCTGATCGCCATCCCGCTGGCCGGCCTGATGACCACCGCCGTCGGCATGATCTTCGGCATTCCGGCGGCGCGGCTGAAGGGGCTCTATCTCGCCATCGCCACCCTCGCCTCGCAGTTCATCCTCGAGGACTTCTTCGGCCGGGCGGCCTGGTTCACCGGCGGCCCCTACGGCTCGCTCGCCGAGACAGCGACGCTGTTCGGCTTCCCACTGAACACCGACGAGCGGTATTTCTACCTCGTGCTGTTCTGGGTGGTGGTCTGCTTCGTGGCCGTCGCCAATCTCGCCCGCACCCGGGATGGCCGCGCGCTGGTGGCCGTGCGCGACCATTACCTGTCGGCCGAGATCATGGGCATCAACCTCACCCGCTACCGGATCATGTCCTTCGGCATCTCCAGCTTCTTCGCGGGCATCGGCGGCGCCCTCTACGGCCATTATCTCGGCTTCGTGTCGGGCGAAGGCTTCACCATCCTCTTGTCGATCGAGTTCCTGGCGATGATCATCATCGGCGGCCTCGGCTCGGTGTCGGGATCGCTGCTCGGCGCAGCGTTCATCCTGCTGCTGCCGCAGGTGATGGAGGTCTTCGCCAACGGCCTCGCCGACGTGTTCCCCGCGATTGCCCAGGGCACCGCCTACATCAAGCAGATGTCGGTGGGCGCGGCGATCATCCTGTTCCTCGTGATCGAGCCGGAAGGGCTGGTCCATCGCTGGCGGACGATGCGCGCCAGCTGGAAGCTCTTCCCCTTCTCGCACTAGAGCGCCGTGCGTCCGAGGGGACGCGCCCAGCGTGCTCTGGCTCTTTGAAACCAACCCGAACCCGGCGCAAGACCGGACGGGGCAGACGGGTCCGGCGGGCTTCGCGGCACCGCCGCCTTCGGATCGAACCAGTCCGCGAACGGGAGGAAAGACATGACGACCCTGAAGATCTTCGCCGGCGCGGCGCTCGCCGCCGGCACCATGCTCGGCTCCGCGCACGCGCAGGACAGCGTGCTCGTCGGCCATCTCGCCGACTATACCGGCCCGACGTCCTTCGTCGGCAAGCAGTACGCCCCCGGCGTCTCCGACGCCTTCAAGCAGATCAACGCCGATGGCGGCATCGACGGCACCATGGTCGAACTCGATACCGTCGACTACGCCTACAAGGTTCCAGAGGCGATCTCGCTCTACAAGCGCTGGGTCGGCAACGGCATGGTCGCGCTGCAGGGCTGGGGAACCGCCGACACCGAGGCGCTGATCACCTTCATCACCCGCGACGAGATCCCGAACATCTCGGGCTCCTATTCGGCCCATCTGACCGATCCGACCGGCAAGAACCCCAACACCAAGCTGCCGGCACCGTTCAACTTCTTCTACGGCCCGTCCTATTCCGACGCCTGCCGGGCCCTGGTGCAGTGGGCCTCCGAGGATGCCAAGGGCAAGGGCATCGACAACCCGACCTTCGTCCACACCGGTGACAACCACCCCTATCCCAATGCCCCCAAGGAAGCCTGCGCCACCTATGCCGAAGAGCTCGGCATGACCGTCGCGCCCCCGGTGGTGGTGCCGCTGGCGCCGGGCGACTTCAAGGCCCAGTGCCTGACGATCAAGGATACCGGCGCCCAGTATGTCTACATGGGCAATCTCGGCGGCTCGGTCGTCTCGCTGATCAAGTCCTGCAACACGGTCGGCGTCGAGGCGACCTACATGGGCAACCCCTGGGCCGGCGACTACCAGACCGTGGAAGCCGCCGAGGCGCAGAACCTGATCTTCCCGACCTCGACGCCGTTCTACGGCGCGGACGTGCCGGGCATGGCCCTGATCGAGACGATCATGGAGAACGGCGACGGCCAGGTCGGCGACCGACCGACCCATCACTATCTGCGCGGCGTCTGCGCGGCCTACTACATGAAGGAAGCCATGCAGTGGGCCAAGGCCAATGGCGGCATCACCGGCAAGGGCATCCGCGACGGCATGTACCAGAAGACCGACTGGGTGCCCGAGGGCCTTGATGGCGTGTGCCTTCCCTCGACCTGGACGCCCGAGGACCACCGCGGCCTGACGACCGTGGCGATCAATTCCGGCTCGATGGTCGACGGCAAGGCGGAGATCAAGGAGATCGCCGAAATCAACCTGGAGCGTCGCGACGACTGGCTGGGCCAGTAATCACGCCATCGCCGGCCGGGACGCCCAGCGCCCCGGCCGGCCGCATCCCTGCATCGAAAAGGGTCGTGCCATGACCGTCGCAGAGCCGATTCCCGCCTCCGCCCCGCAGCCCGCATCGGCGCCGGCCGAGGACATCCTCGCCCTGAATAATGTCGAGGTCGTCTTCAACGACGTCATCCTCGTCCTGCGCGGCATGTCGATGGCCGCCAAGCGCGGCCAGATCACGGCGCTGCTGGGTGCCAACGGCGCCGGCAAGTCGACGACGCTCAAGGCGATCGCCGGGCTGCTGCATACCGAGGACGGCGCCATCACCCGCGGCTCGGTCGCCTATGAGAGCCGCGACATCACGCGCATGTCGCCCGACCAGAAGGTGTGCAACGGCATCTTCCTGGTTATGGAGGGCCGCGGCATCGTCCAGGACATGACCATCACCGACAATCTGCGGCTCGGCGCCTTTACCCGTCCGAAGGCACGGATCCGCGAGGAGATCGAGCAGGTCTACGAATTCTTTCCGCGGCTGCGCGAACGCACCGGCCTCGCCGGCTACCTTTCCGGCGGCGAGCAGCAGATGCTGGCGATCGGCCGCGCGCTGATGGCCAAGCCGAAACTGATCCTCATGGACGAGCCGTCCATGGGCCTGTCGCCACTTCTCGTGAAGGAAGTCTTCGGGATCATCCGTCGGCTCAACCGCGAACTCGGCATCTCCATCCTCCTGGTCGAGCAGAACGCCAACATGGCGCTGAAGGCCGCCGACTACGGCTACATCATGGAGAACGGCAAGATCGTCCTCGACGGCACCGGCGCCGAGCTCGCCGACAACGAGGACGTCAAGGAGTTCTACCTCGGCGGCGGCGAGCGGCGGTCCTTCAAGAACGTCAAGAGCTTCAGGCGGCGCAAGAGATGGCTGTGATGGCACCCCGCCCCCTGCCCCAGACATGCACAGTCCGATCCCGGAAGGCGCCGGCATGAGCGACCATTTCGACGAGCGCGAGACCCGCGACCCTGCCGCCCGCGAGGCCGAGTTGTTCGAGCGCCTGCGCGCCCAGTTGCGCCATGCGATCGACGGCTCCCCCCATTACACGGCGAGCCTTGCGGAGATCGACCCCGACGCCATCGGCGACCGCACGGCGCTCGCAGACCTTCCGGTGCTCTACAAGTCCGACCTGATCGAGATGCAGGAGGCGCGGCCGCCCTTCGGCGGGCTGACCCCGCGCGGCTCGGGCGGCTTTCGCCGTCTGTTCCTGTCGCCCGGCCCGATCGTCGAGCCCGAGGCGGCCAGCGAGCACTGGCGCATGGCCCGGGCCCTGTTTGCCGCCGGTTTTCGCCGCAACGACATCGTGGCCAATTGCTTCGCCTATCACCTGACGCCGGCGGGCTTCATGTTCGACCACGCGGCAGCGGAAGTCGGCTGCGCAGTGTTTCCGGGCGGCGTCGGCAACACGGATGCGCAGGTCGAGGCGTTCGCCCGTCTCGGCGTTGTCGGCTATGTCGGCACACCGGACTTCCTCAAGATCATCCTCGAAAAGGCCGAGGAGGCAGGTGTGGCGCTCGGCTCGGTGACGAAGGCCCTGGTCAGCGGCGGCCCGCTGTTTCCCAATCTGCGTGAATGGTACGGCGCCCGCGGCATTGCCGTGCGCCAGTGCTACGGCACCGCCGAACTCGGGCTGATCGCCTATGAGGGTGCCGGCCCCGGCGACGGGCTCGTCATCGACGAGGACGCGCTGGTCGAGATCGTGCGGCCGGGCACCGGCGATCCCGTGCCCGACGGCGAGGTCGGGGAGGTCGTGGTGACGACCTTCAACGCGGCCTATCCGCTGATCCGCTTTTCCACCGGCGACCTGTCGGCGGTGCTTGCGGGGCAGAGCCCGTGCGGTCGCACCAACCGTCGGCTGAAGGGCTGGATGGGCCGCGCCGACCAGACCACCAAGGTGCGCGGCATGTTCGTGCATCCCCGCCAGGTGGCCAACATCGTCAGGCGGTTCCCGCAGATCACCCGGGCGCGGCTGGAGGTCGGCGAGGATGGCGGCCGCGACACGCTGCTTCTGCGCATCGAGAGCGCCGAACGCGGCGAGGCCTTCGCCGACAACGTCGCCGAGGCGATCCGCGCCGAATGCCGGGTGCGCGGGTCCGTCGCCTTTGCCGAGCCGGACGCCCTGCCGAACGACGGCAAGGTCATCGACGACAAGCGCACGCTCGGCGTCTGACCCGGGCAGCCGGCGCCTGCCCGCTCGGCGCAAGGCCAGCGGCGGAGAACCGGCCGGCACTCGGTCTCTCCAGCGTCGTGATGCTCAGCCGGCTGACGGGAAGGCCGCGTCGTAGGCGGCGACCGCCTTGTCGGCGCGGGCGCGGACCGTCGCCGCGTCGTCGCCCGGCTTGTAGAGCGACGAGCCCAGCCCGAAATGGCGGATTCCGATGGCGCCATAGGCGGCGAAATCGGCTTCCGACACGCCGCCGACGGCGCCCACCGGCAGATCCTTGGGCAGCACCGTGCCGATCGCCTTGATGCCGTTCGGCCCCAGCACGCTTGCGGGGAAGAACTTCAGGGCCGAGGCGCCGGCCGCGGCCGCCGCCAGCGCTTCGGTCGGCGTAAGGACGCCGGGCATCGTCACCATGCCGTGCACCGCGGCGCGCTGCAGCACCGCCGCGTCGACATTGGGACTGACCAGCAGCCGTCCGCCCGCCGCATGCAACCGGTCGGTATCGTCCGGCGTCAGCACCGTGCCGGCGCCGATCAGGACGCCTTCCGGCGCCATGCGCGCCGCCGCCGCGATGGAGTGGAACGGATCCGGCGAGTTCAGCGGAATCTCGATGGCCTCGAAGCCGGCCTCCAGAAGCGCGCCGACGACCGCCTCGCAATCTTCGGGCGGCAGGCCGCGCAGGATCGCGACGAGGTCGCGCGTCAGCTTTGGCCAGGGGGCGGAGCGAAGGTCTGTCATGCAAGGATCTCCCTGGCGGCGGCAAACAGGCCGCGGCGCACCGCCGCGTCCGCGTCGGCGGCCACGGCTTCGATGCCCGCCAGTTCGCACGCCGCCGAATAGATGTCGAGAAGGTGACCGGACGCCACCAGCGTCAGCGTCGGCGTCGCGCCGAAGCGGCTGCGGCCGCCGGCAAATTCGAGGCCGAGGACAAGGCCGGACAGCCGCGAACCACCGTCGCCGCCCCTGGCGGCGTCGAGCAGCCCTCCGGCCCGGATGGCGAACATCTGGCTGGTCGCCTCGGCGGGGTTGTCCAGCCCGGCCCGGAACCCTTCGGCAAAGCTCTGCCGGTCAAAGGGCGCGGCCGGATCGGCCACCGAATGGCGCAGGATCGTGTGTTTGGCCAGCGCCGCGAAGAGATCGCCGGTGATGAAGGTCGCGAAACCGGAAATGCGGCCGTTCTCCAGGGCAACCCATTTGGAATGGGTCCCCGGCAGGCAGACAAGATCAGGGTCGTCCCTGCCACCGGCCCGGTCCGGCAGGCCGAGGATCTGCGTTTCCTCGCCGCGCATCACGTCCGGCTGCCCGGCGGTACGCTGGGCGACGCCCGGCAGGATATGCACCGGCCGGTCGAGGCCGGGTACGCGGCAGGCGCTGGCTGCGATGGAAGCGGTGGTCGCCGGCGTATCCACATAGGGCGCCTCGACCCAGCCCTGGCGCGCGCCGACCATGCCGCAGGCGATGACCGGCAGGTTCGCATCGGCGCCGACGGCCGTCAGATGCGCTTCCAGGATCGCGGCAAAGCCGTCCGGCCCGGCGGAGACCATCCCCTCGCCGCTGCGGCGCTCGGCAAGGATCCGGCCGGTCTCGTCCAGCAGCCAGAGCCGGAAGCTGGTGGTGCCCCAGTCAACGGCCGCGCAATAGGCGTTCATGAAGTCTCCCGGTTCGGATCGTCGTAAAAAGGCGCGACCGTGCGGTGGCGGCCCAGCATGAAGGCGTCGGCGACGTGACGCAGCGGCGCGAGGTCCACGTCGGACCCGCCGCTCGCCACGAGATCGGCAAAGCGCGCATAGATGCCGGCATATTCGGCCTCGGGCGCATCGACCACCTGCTCCCCGCCGATCGACAGGCGGGCGCCGCCCGACGACAGGACCAGGTCACCGGCATCCGTCGCGACATGGATGTCCCAGGTCTGCGGGCCGGTCTGGCGCCAGTCGAACTCGGCGGTCATCGCCGCGCCCGATGCGCCGGAAAACTGCAGCGACGCCGCAATCGGCGCGGCGCGGTTGTCCGGGAATGCCAGTTCGCCGCCGGTCAGGAACACCGGTTCCGGCAGGATCGCCGTGACGATGGACAGGGCATTGATGCCGGGATCGAACACACCAAGACCGCCCGGCTCCCAGATCCAGTCCTGGCCCGGATGCCAGTGGCGCACATCTTCCTTCCACTCCACCTGCACCGACATCACTTGCCGCTCTGCCAGCCACTGGCGCGCCGGCTCGACGCCGGGCGCAAAGCGCGAATGCCAGGTGGCGAAGAGTGTCACGCCTTGCGCTTTCGCAAGGTCGGCCAGATGCGCGACCTCGGACAGGGTGGCACCCGGCGGCTTCTCCAGGAGCACGTGCTTGCCGCGCCGAAGGGCGTCCGCCGCCATGCCGTGGCGCACCTGCGGCGGCACGCAGAAGGCGACCGCCTCGATCTGCGGCATGGCGTCGAGCATCTCGCCCGGGGTGGCGAAGCTCGCGACCCCGTCGACGCCGGCGCTGCGGCTTGCGGTCGCGACCAGCTCGAAGGCCGGGTTCCGGCTGATCGCGGGGATGTGCTGGTCGCGGGCGATCTTGCCGACGCCGACGAGGCCGAGCCGGATCGGCGCGGTCATCGGCGCCCTGCCGGCATCCGGTCGCGGTGTCGGGCGTTGCCCCCGGCTTGTTGGCGCAGCACCCGGCTCACCCCTTGTTCTTGTTGTAGACGTCGAAGATGACGGCCAGGAGCAGGACGAGGCCCTTGATCACCTGCTGGTAGTCGATGCCGATGCCCAGGATCGACATGCCGTTGTTCATCACGCCCATGATGAAGGCGCCGATCACCGCGCCGACGATCGTGCCGACGCCGCCCGACATGGAGGCTCCGCCGATGAACACGGCGGCGATAACGTCCAGCTCGAAGCCGAGGCCGGCCTTGGGCGTGGCGGTGTTGAGGCGCGCGGCGAAGACCAGCCCGGCGAGCGCTGCCAGCATGCCCATGTTGGCGAAGGTCAGGAAGGTCAGCCGCTCGGTCTTGATGCCCGACAGCTTGGCCGCCTTCTCGTTGCCGCCGAGCGCATAGATGCGCCGGCCGATGGTCGTGCGGGCCGTGATGAAGGAATAGATTGCGATCAGGAGCGCCATGACGATCAGGACGTTGGGAAAACCCCGGAAGGTGGCCAGCATCCAGGCGAGATAGAGGATCGCGCCGACGACGATGGCGATGCGTGCCGCGAAGAACGCGAAGGGCTCGTCCTCGCCGCCATTGGCCTGGCTGCGCATGCGCGAGCGGATCGCCAGGAACAGGATCACCGCGGCCAGGACGATGCCGAGGCCGAGCGACAGCAGATTGATGTCTTCGCCGCCGAAGACGTCCGGCAGGAAGCCCGAGGAAATCAGCTGGAAGCCGCCGGGGAACGGCCCCACCGACTGGCCGGCCAGCAGCCAGAGGGTCAGGCCCTTGAAGACCAGCATGCCAGCCAGGGTCACGATGAAGGAAGGAATGCGCCAGTAGGCCACCCAGTAGCCCTGCATGGCGCCGATCACCGCGCCGACGAACAGGCAGATCACCCCGGCCAGGACGTAGTTCATCTCCCAGTTGACGATCATCACGGCGGCCAGCGCGCCAACGAAGCCCAGCACCGAGCCGACCGACAGGTCGATGTTGCCGGACACGATGACCAGCAGCATGCCCAGCGCCATGATGATGATGTAGCTGTTCTGCAGGACGAGGTTGGTCAGGTTGATCGGCTTCAGCAGGATACCGTCCGTCATGATCTGGAAGAAGGCCATGATGACGAGGAGCGCGACGAGGATGCCGTATTCGCGCATGTGCCTGCGCACGAAGCCCCAGGACGCGCCGGGGGCCGCCCGGTCCTTTTCCAGATCGATCTCTTGCGTCGCCTGTTCAGACATCGCTGTTTCCTCAGTTTCGGTGCCCGGCGCGGATGATCATCGCCATGATCTTCTCCTGCGTGGCTTCTGACGTGGGAAGTTCGCCAACGAAGCGGCCTTCGTTCATGACGTAGACGCGGTCGGTGATGCCGAGCAGTTCGGGCATCTCCGAGGAGATCACCACGATCGCCTTACCGCTGGCGGCGAGCTGCGCGATGATCGCGTAGATCTCGTACTTTGCGCCGACATCGATGCCGCGGGTCGGCTCGTCGAGGATCAGCACTTCCGGCCCGGCGAACAGCCATTTCGACAGCACTACCTTCTGCTGGTTGCCGCCGGACAGATTCACCACCTCCTGGCCGATGCTGGAACTCTTGATGCGGACGCGGTCGCGGTATTCGCGGGCGACGGCCGTCTCCTTCTCCGAATCGAGGACGATCCCGTTCGCCACGCCCGGCAGATTGGCCAGCGGAATGTTGTGCCGGATCGTCTCATCGAGGATGAGGCCATAGGTCTTGCGATCCTCGGTGACGTAGCAGAGGCCGTTGTCGATCGCCCGCGAAATGGTCGAGACGTCGACCTTGCGGCCGTCGATCTTCACCTCGCCGGAAATGTTGACGCCATAGGCGCGGCCGAAGAGGCTCATCGCCAGTTCCGTGCGCCCTGCCCCCATCAGGCCGGCGATGCCGACCACCTCGCCGCGCCGGACATGGAAGCTGACGTCGTCGACCACCTTGCGGTCGGAATGGATGGGGTGATGCGCCGTCCAGTGGGAAACTTCCAGGACAGTCTCGCCGATCCGTGGCTCGCGCGGCGGATAGCGGTCGGTCAGGCTGCGGCCGACCATGTCGCGGATGATGTCGGCCTCGCTGATGGCGCCACTGCTGCAGTCGAGGGTGGATACGGCGCTGCCGTCGCGCAGGACGGTGATGGTGTCGGCGACCCGCGAGATCTCGTTCAGCTTGTGGGAGATCAGGATCGAGGAGATGCCCCGCGCCTTGAACTCCAGGAGCAGCTTCAGCAGCGCTTCGGAATCGGTCTCGTTGAGGCTGGAGGTCGGCTCGTCGAGGATGAGCAGCTTCACCTCCTTGGACAGCGCCTTGGCGATCTCCACGAGTTGCTGCTTGCCGAGCCCGATGTCGGTGACCCGCGTCGTCGGCGATTCCTTCAGGCCAACCTTGGCGAGCAGTTCGCGGGTGCGCGAGAAGGTCTCGTCCCAGTCGATGATGCCCTTTGACGCCCGCTCGTTGCCCAGGAAGATGTTCTCGGCGATCGACAGGAGCGGCACCAGGGCCAGCTCCTGATGGATGATGATGATGCCGAGCCGTTCGGAATCGGAGATTCCCGAGAACCGGCATTCCTCGCCCTGATAGGTGATGGCGCCGTCATAGGAGCCGTGCGGATAGACCCCGGACAACACCTTCATCAGCGTCGACTTGCCTGCCCCGTTCTCGCCGACGAGGGCGTGGATCTCGCCGGCCTCGACGCTGAGGCTGACATCGTCCAGCGCCTTCACACCGGGGAAGGTCTTGGTGATGTTGCGCATTTCCAGGATGGTCGTCATTGCGGCTCTTCCGGCAGATCGGCAGCCTCGAGCGGCGCCTCGATCCGAATGGACGCGGCCCTGCGGCCGTCGGTCCTTGGGCCGCGGCCGATCGTTCGGCCGCGGCATGGACAGGACGGGCGCCCGGGCGCCCGCCGGATCGACCTACTTGATCTGGTCTTCGGTGTAGTAGCCGCTGCCGACCAGCACCTCTTCCCAGTTCTCCTCGGTCACGAGGACCGGCTTGAGCAGATAGGACGGCACGACCTTGACACCGTTGTCGTAGGTCTCGGTGTCGTTGACCTCGGGCTCGTTGCCCTGCAGCACGGCGTCGACCATGTTGACGGTCACCCTGGCGAGCTCGCGGGTGTCCTTGAAGATGGTCGAGTACTGGTCGCCGCGCAGGATCGCCTTGACCGAGGGAACTTCGGCATCCTGGCCGGAAACGATCGGCATCTGCTGGTCGCCCGAGCCGTAGCCGATGCCCTTCAGCGAGGAGATGATGCCGATCGACAGGCCGTCATAGGGCGACAGCACCCCATGAATGGTCTTGTCACCGGTGTAGTTGGCGGACAGGAGATTATCCATCCGGGCCTGGGCCACCGAGCCGTCCCAGCGCAGGGTGCCGACCGTGTCCATACCCATCTGGCCGGATGGGATGGCGATCTTGCCTTCGTCGATCAGCGGCTGCAGCACGCTCATGCCGCCGTCGTAGAAGAAGTAGGCATTGTTGTCGTCCGGCGAGCCGCCGAACAGCTCGACATTCCACGTCTCGGCGTCGGGGAAGCGCTGCTCCAGCCCGGCGACCAGCGATTCCGCCTGCTGCACGCCGACCTGGTAATTGTCGAAGGTGGCGTAATAGTCGACATTCTCCGAGTCTCGGATCAGGCGGTCATAGGCGATGACCGGAATGTCCATTGCCGCGGCATTGGCGAGGACGTTCGACAGCGTGGTGCCGTCGATCGAGGCGACGACCAGCGCGTTGACGCCCTTGGTCACCATGTTCTCGATCTGGGCGAGCTGGTTGGGGATGTCGTCCTCGGCATATTGCAGGTCGGTGGCGTAGCCGGCGGCCTCGAACTGCTTGACCATGTTCTCGCCGTCGGCAATCCAGCGGGCCGAGGACTTGGTCGGCATGGAGATCCCCACCGTGCCCTTGTCCTGCGCGGCCGCACCGTATGGCGCGGACAGGGCCACGACCGTCGCGGCAAGCCCGGCGATCAGCGTTTTCGTCACATTCATGATTGTCCTCCCTGGACCTTGTTTCGGCGCATGACGCGCCCCTGGCAGAGCTTCCCTCACGGCGCGGGTCGCGCGCCGTGCTCGCTTTCGCGTTCGCCGGCATCGGTGACGCCGGCTTCGCCCGCATCTTTCGCCTCCTCGCCACCATCGGCGTAGAGGGCGAGGATGACATCGTTGAAGGCGCTCTCGATGAGCCTTCGCATGAACAGTTCTGCCGCCTCCCTGTCGCCAGCGATGATCGCGTCACTGACGCGGCTGTGCTGGCGCAGCGTCTCCTCCTGCGGATTCTGTCGCCAGGACAGGGAGAAGGAGATCGACAGGCTGCGCTCGATCATCGCGCCCAGCGACACCAGCATCGGGTTGCCGGTGGCTTCCAGGATCACCCGGTGGAAGGCGAGATCGGCCGCGATGAGCTCCGGCGAGCCACGCGGATTGTCCCGCATGCCGGCCAGCGCCGCCTCGAGCCGCGAAACCTGGTCGCGCGTGATCCGCTCGCAGGCGAGCCGCGCGGCCTGGGGCTCGTTGATCAGCCGCATCTCGTAGAGGGATTCGATGAAGGGCCGGCGGATGGCGGCGGTCAGGTGCCAGCCCATCACGTCCGGATCGAGCATGTTCCACTCGATCCGCTCGCGCACCTTCGTGCCGACCTTCGGGCCGACGCTGACCAGCCCCTTGGCCGCGAGGTGGCGGACGGCTTCGCGCACCACGGTCCGCGAGACCCCGTATTGTGACTGCAATTCCTTTTCCGTGGGCAGCACTTCGCCGCAGGCCAGCCCGCCCGACGCGATCCGGCGGCCGAATGTGGCTGCCAGGCTCATGGTGCGGTTGGCCCGCTCGCCATGCATCGTCCGCGCGTTCGCTGAAATCACCCTTGCCGAGCCTCCTCCTGCAATGGTCGGATGATTGCCCGAAGTCGGGCACCAAGGCAATCGTCAATTGCTGCGACGGTGGTCTATAATCGTACCTTACGGAAATGGTCGCCGGCGTCCGCGCTTGAAGCGCGTACCGGCACACATGGCCGCGATGCCTGCTGATCCGGGGCCGCGTGGCACCGGATCAACGTATACATTGCGCCGGGCGGGTGGATATGGCATCCCAGCTGGATCACGCGACCGGTCGAGGCTGCGCGCGTCGGTGCGCGGAAATGGGACGATCCGCGCGGCTCCTGGGAGGGAATGGCATGAACCGTATCGATCTCGAAGGCCGGACCGCCATCATCACCGGCGGCGCGCGCGGCATCGGCTTTGCCGCGGCCGAGCGGATCGTCGAGAGCGGCGGATCCGTCATCCTGTGGGACGTCGACGGTGCGGCGGTCGAGACAGCGGTGCGCGAGCTGGGCGACCGGGCCAGCGGAACCGCCGTCGAACTGACAGACGAGGCAGCCGTCGCCGCGGCGACTCGCCAGGCGCTGGACGCGGCGGGCAAGATCGACATTCTGGTCAACAATGCCGGCATCACAGGCGGTAACGGCAAGACCTGGGAGCTGACGCCCGACATCTGGCGCAAGACCATCGAGGTCAATCTGATCGCGCCCTACCTGACCAGCCGCGCCGTGGTGCCGGTGATGATGGGGGCGGGCTACGGCCGGATCATCAACGTCGCCTCGATCGCCGGCAAAGAAGGCAATCCCAATGCCTCGCATTATTCGGCGTCGAAGGCCGGGCTGATCGGCCTGACCAAGTCGCTGGGCAAGGAACTCGCCGGCACCGGCATCCTCGTCAACTGCATCACCCCTGCTGCCGCGCGCACGTCGATCTTCGACCAGATGAGCAAGGAGCATATCGACTTCATGTTGTCGAAGATCCCGCTGCAGCGTTTCCTCGAGCCGGCCGAAGTCGCGGCGATGATCGCCTGGCTCGCCTCGGAGGACTGCTCTTTCTCGACCGGCGCGGTGTTCGACATTTCCGGCGGCCGCGCCGTCTACTGATCCACCGACAGACCCTTCACAGACACGCTCGACAACGCGAAAGGACGCCATGAAACTCGTTCGCTACGGCCCCGCAGGCCAGGAAAAACCCGGCATGATCGACGCTGCCGGTACATTGCGCGATCTCTCCGGCCAGATTGCCGACATTGCCGGTGACGTCCTGTCCGATTCCGGCCTTGCCAGGCTCGCCGCGCTCGACCCGGCCTCGCTGCCGGCCGTCGACGGCTCGCCGCGCCTCGGCCCCTGCGTCGGCCAGATCAGCAAGATCCTGTGCATCGGCCTGAACTATTCCGACCATGCCGCCGAGACCGGCGCCGAGCCGCCCTCGGAGCCCATCGTCTTCGCCAAGGCGCTGAACGCCCTGTGCGGCCCGAACGACGATGTCGAGATGCCGCGCAACTCGCAGGCACTCGACTGGGAGGTGGAACTGGCCGTCGTCATCGGCACGAAGGCGAAATACGTCTCGGAAGCGGACGCGATGAACCACGTCGCGGGCTTTGCCGTGATGAACGACGTCTCGGAGCGCGACTTCCAGACCAAGCGCATGGGCCAGTGGACCAAGGGCAAGAGCCACGACACCTTCGGCCCGCTCGGCCCCTGGCTGGTCACGCGCGATCAGGTCGCGGACCCGCATAACCTCGCCATGTGGCTCGATGTCAACGGCGAGCGCCGCCAGACCGGCAACACCAACACGCTGATCTTCAACGTGCCGCATGTGGTGTCGTACCTGTCGCAGTTCATGACGCTGATGCCGGGCGACGTCATCTCCACCGGCACGCCTCCGGGCGTCGGCATGGGCATGAAGCCGCCGCGCTACCTGAAGGTCGGCGACACGATGACACTCGGCATCGAGGGCCTGGGCGAGCAGAAGCAGACCGTCATCGCCACCTGATCGACCGCGACGTGACGTGACAAGGCCTCCGTCGCGCTCGGCGCGGCGGAGGCCTTTTGCATTCAGGCAGTGAAGCATGAACGACGCGGCGGACCGTCCTGGTCGCCGCGCAAGCCGGTGTCGGCGCTCTAGACGACCTGGGCCGTCCAGGCGACGATCTCGGCCGAGATGCGTTCGAACGCGGCGTCCAGCGCCGCGACGAACGCCGGATTGCCGGTGCCGACGACCGGGGCCTGCGCATTGAAGATGCGCGTGCGTATGACGGAGCCGTTGCGGTCGTTGAGCACCTTCACCGAAATCTGCACCTCAGCCGTCGCCGCGCCGGTCACATCCACCTCGAAGCGGCGGATCTCCATGAGCAGCTGGTAGTCGATCGCCAGGCCCTGGCCCGGCACGCCGACGGCGCCGATTGCGGCCGTGTTCTCGAACGCCTGCAGGAGACGCAGCTGGACCAGACGCGGCAGCCGGTCGCTCCACTGGCTTTCGCCGAGGAACTGGATCGAATTGGGCGACGGCTTGATGATAATCCGCTTGCTGTCGATCGTCTCGACGGCCGTCGGCTCGGGAATGAGGAGCTGGCGCCGGGACGGGCCGTCCCGCGGTTCGCCGAGTGGCGGCGGCGAAATCTCGTAGGTGTCCGGCGGGGTCGACGCGCAGGCCGCCAGTCCGAGCGCCAGAAGCGCGACCAAGCTCGATTTCAATGCTGCGCGCATGGACTCATATACCTTGCTTCGGTCGCCGACAGCCCAAGTTGCTGGCATTCGCATCCTGACCTGTCAACGACAGCCTTCGTTTTACCACAACCGTCAGCGGCGCGTGCGTCCGTCATACTGCTTCACCTCGTCGCCGCCATAGATCAGGCGGCTCGGATTGGTGCTGAAGTCCTGGACGGCACTGTTGATGGAATCGACCGCGCGGTTGGCGTTGTTGATCAGCCCGCGCACCTCGCGCAGCCCCTCGCCGGAGAAGCGCTGGAGATTGGCCGAGATCGGCGCGACCTGCGCCTCGATAGAGTCGGCCGCACCGCGCACCGAGCGCAGCGCCCGGGCGAGATCGACGCCAAGGCCCGTGCCGTCGCCGGCGCCGGCCAGGACCTCGTTGACCGAGGTCACGGCGCTGTCGATGCGGCCCGAGGCGGCGGCGAGCTGCTCGCTCGTCGTCTTGGCATTGGTGATGATGGCGTCGATGTCCTCACGCCGGGCGCCGACATCGGTGGCGACCTTGGCGATGGAATCGGCGGCAGCCGCGACATTGCCGGTGGCGGCCGACACGTTCTCGACCGCCTGGTTCACCTTGCCCGGATCGATGCTGGCCAGCAGCGTGTCGATCTGGGTGCGCGTCTCGGTGAAGCCGGTCAGCGTGGTGTCGAGGGTCTGCACCGTGCGGTCCACGCCGTCGATGATCGACTGGATCTGCTCGGTCTTGCCGCCGACCGCCGCGGTCACGCGCTGGACGTCGCCGATCGCCTGGTTGACAGTTCCCGAATCGATCCCGCCAATGAGCTCGTTGGCCGAGGCCGCCGCCTCGTTGATGCGGGTGCTCGCCTGACTGACATTTTCGGTGATCGGACCAAGGCCGGCCAGGAGGCTGTCGATGTCCTCGCTGCGCTCGGCGATGGTGGTGGTGATCCGATTGACGTTCTGCGCGGCGTTTGACGCGCCGGAAATCGCCGAATTGATCGCCTCCTTCTGAGCACCGATCGTCTCGGCCAGCGAGGACACGGTTTGTGCCGCCGAGGAGACGACATCGATCGTCGAGGAAATCTGCGCCGGGTCGATCGCCGCGACCACCGTGTTGGCCGATGCCGCCACCTCGTTGATGCGGGCGGTTGCCTGGGTCACGTTGTCCGTGATCGGACCGAGACCTGTCAGGAGACTGTCGATCTCACCGCTGCGCTGGGCGACGGTGGTGGTGATCCGGTTGACGTTCTGTGCCGCGTTCGCCGCGCCGGAAATCGCCGAGTTGATCGCCTCCTTCTGGGCGCCGATCGTCTCGGCCAGCGACGACACGGTCTGTGCCGCCGAGGAGACGACATCGATCGTCGAGGAGATCTGCGCCGGGTCGATCGCCGTGACCACCGTGCTGGCCGATGCCGCCACCTCGTTGATACGGGCGGTCGCCGCGGTCACATTGTCGGTGATCGGACCGAGACCTGCCAGAAGCTGGTCGATGTCCCCGCTGCGCTCGGCGATGGTCGTGGTGATCCGGTCGACGTTCTGCGCGGCATTGGAGGCGCCAGAGATCGCCGAATTGATCGCCTCCTCCTGGGCGCCGATCGTCTCGGCCAGCGACGACACGTTTGCCGCCGCCGAGGAAATGCCCTCGATCGTCGTGGAAATCTGAGCCGGGTCGATCGCCGCAACCACCTCATTGGCCGATTGCAGCGTCGCGTCGAGCCGTTCGGCGACGCCAGTCGCAGTCTCGGCCAATGGTCCGAGATTGCTGACGAAGCTGTCGATGCCGGCGGTGTTGCGGCGGATCACGTTACCCACCTCGCCGACACTGTCGGCCGCGGTCTGCACCGAGGCGAAGATGCTGTCGAGATTGTCCGACTGGGCGCGCAGCGTGTCGGACACCGCCGCGACATTGCCGACCACCGTGCTGACGGCCGCCGGATCGACGGCGTCGAGGATGTTGCGCGCCTTGGTGATCGCCGCCGGCAGTTCCTGTGCCACCAGATTCGCCGATGTCGACAACTCACTGAGACTGGCCAGGAAATTGTCGATGTCGCTGGAGTTTTCGGCAAGGCTGGCGGTGAACACCTCGATGTTGCGTGAGGTCTGGGCGACGTTGTCGGCGGTCGTTTCCACCGATGGACCGACGGTGCCGACGAGGCTCTCGAACTGGCCGAGGATGCTGTTGGCGCGGTCGGCGATGTCGCGGGCCGTCGCGAGGATGTCGGTGACGTCGGACGGATTCGCCCTGATGACCGGTACGGTGCCCTGCTCGGCGGCCAGGTTCAGAATATCGGTTTCTTCGGCCTGACCGCCCTTCAGTTCCACGAATGCAGCGCCGGTGAGACCCTGGAAACCGATATTGGCCTGGGTCGATTCCTTGATCGGCAGGTCGGGATCGACTTCGGTCGTCGCGATCACCACCTCGGGATTGTTCCCATCGAGCCGTAGCGACCTCACGCTGCCGACCGGCAGGCCGTTGAACAGCACCTGGCTCCCCTGCTGCAGGCCGGTGACCGAGCCCTCGATGCGCACCAGCAGCGGCACCCGCTCGCTGCCGCTGGTGGCAAAGATCGCCCAGTAGACGAAGCCGAAGCACAGGGCGATGACCAGCATCGTGAAGAGCCCCACCCGGACGTAATTGGCTTTGGTTTCCATCAGGCAGCTCCCACGGGGGCATTGGCAGGTTGGGTGGGCTGGACGACCGTGCGGGCGCGCTTGCCGCGAAAATACGCGTGCACCCAGGGATGGTCGAACTCCAGCATCATCGACAGCGGTCCCTCGACCAGCACCTTGCGGTCGCCCAGCACGGCGATCCGGTCGCAGGCCTGGAACAGGCTGTCCAGGTCGTGGGTCACCATGTAGACGGTCAGACCCAGCGTATCGCGCAGCGTCATGATCAGCTGGTCGAAATCTGCCGCGCCGATCGGGTCGAGGCCGGAGGTCGGCTCGTCGAGAAAGACGATGTCGGGATCGAGCGCCAGGGCGCGGGCGAGCGCCGCGCGCTTGATCATGCCGCCCGACAGTTCGGACGGAAACTTGTCGGCGGCGTCCGGCGCCAGACCGACCAGGTCGATCTTGAGCCGGGCCAGTTCTTCCATCAGACCGGGCGACAGATCCAGATATTCGCGCATCGGTACCTGGATGTTCTCCAGCACCGTCAGCGACGAGAACAGCGCCCCGTGCTGGAACAGGACGCCCCAGCGGCGCTCCACGGCCAGTCGCTCGACATCGTCGGCCCGCTCGTAGTCGGTGCCCAGGATCTCGATCGTGCCCGCCTGCTTCGGGTTGAGCCCCAGAATGGTGCGCAAAAGGACCGACTTGCCGGAGCCCGACGGCCCGACGAAGCCGAGGATCTCGCCGCGACGCACGTCGAGGTCGAGATTGTCCAGGATGGTCTTCTCGCCGAAGCGCACGGTCACGCCGGTGGCGCGGATGACGATGTCGTCGTCATCCGCGTTTGCCGTGCGGCCATTGGGGGCGAGGCTGTCAGAGTCCGATGGAGGCATAGAAAATCGCGAACAGGCCATCCATGAGGATGACGAGGAAAATGGATTTGACGACGGATGCGGTCACGCGCAAGCCGAGGCTTTCGGCACTGCCGCCGACCTTCATGCCCTCTGCCGACGCGATCAGGCCGATCATCACCGCCATGAACGGCGCCTTGATGACACCGGAGAACACGGTGAACATGTCGACCGAGTACTGGACCCCTTGCCCGAAGCTGGAGAAGCTGATGCCCGAATAGATGTTCAGCGTCAGCATCGCACCGAGCAGGCCGGCGAGATTGGCGATGAAGGCGAGCAGCGGCAGCACGATCACCAGCGCGACGAGCCGCGGAAAGACCAGGACGCCGATCGGGTTGAGGCCGATGACGTGCAGAGCGTCGATCTCCTCGCGCATCTTCATCGAGCCGATCTCGGCGGTGATGGCGCTGCCGGAGCGTCCGGCGATCATGATCGCCGTCAGGAGCACGCCGATCTCACGCAGCACTAGGATCGCGGCGAGATTGACGGCATATAGTTCGCCGCCGAAGCGGCGGAGCTGGAACGCGCCCTGCTGGGCGATGATGGCGCCGATGAGAAAGCTCATCAGGAAGATGATCGGCACGGCGCGCACGCCCATCTGCTCGACCTGCGCGAAGATCGCGGCGGGGCGGAGCTGCGTCTGCCCGGTCAGGCGCTGGAAGCCGCCAACCACCGCGCCGCCGATGATGTTGAGCGCCACGGCAAGCTCGTCCTTCACGGCCACCGAACCGCGCCCCGTGGCGGCCACCATCTCGACGATCCGGTTCTTGTGCTGCTTTTCGGGCTGCGGCTTTTCCCGGTCGAGGGCCTTGCGGACGACGTCGAAGAGCGGCTGGTCGCGATCGCTGACGGCCTCGAGCCGCACCTCGCGGTCCTTCGCCTTCAGGTCGCGGACGAGCTTTTCCAGAAGCAGCGCGCCGGCCGTGTCGATCCGCGCGACATCGGCGCAATCGACGATGATCAGGCGACCGAGATCGGCCGCGCCGGCCTCTGCGACCGTCGATTCGACGGAGCCGACGGTCCGCGCCAGCCAGTCGCCCGATGCACGCAGCACGAGTCCGCCATCACGCTTCTCGCCTTCGAGCGCAGGCGCTACCGTGGAACGGCGGCCTCCGGCCGGACCGGACGATGGGGCTGCTGGGCCTTCAAGCATCGAAATGCGACTTCACTCCCTTGGACGACCTGCTCGAAGAGCATGTCATCGCGTGCCGCGGACGACGTACGCTTGACGCACGGGCGATTCCCGGCGACGCAGAACGGGGGCCTATCCCGCACCACCATTAGGCGTCCAGTCACGTCTTGTCATGGAATGACCGCCACTGCAGCGGCCGTTAAGGATGTTTTCACCATGCCGCGTCGTCTTTCAGTCACAGTCGAGCATTTCCCGCTCGCTCAGGAGTTCCGCATCGCGCGCGGCGCCAAGACCGAAGCGGTCGTCGTGACCGCGCAGATCGGCGACGAATACGGCGAGGGCCGGGGTGAATGCGTGCCCTATTCGCGCTACGGCGAGAGCATCGACAGTGTTCGCGCACAGATCGAGGACGTTCGCGCGGCGATCGAATCGGGCGCCTCTCGCGAACGGATCGCTACGCTGCTGCCGGCGGGCGCGGCGCGCAATGCGATCGACTGCGCCCTGTGGGACCTGGAAGCCAAGAAGAACGGCCGCAGCGTTGCCAGCATCATCTGCAACAGCCCACCACATCCGGTGGAGACCGCCTACACGATCGGCCTCGGCGATGCCGATTCCATGGCAGCTGCCGCGCGGGTCGCCAACCGCTCGCTCCTGAAGGTCAAGGTCGGCACGTCCGACGATGTCGGCCGCATCCGGGCCGTCCATGCCGCCTCGCCGCATTCGAAGCTGATCCTCGACGCGAACGAGGGCTGGAACGCGGACAATATCCGCGAGCACATGCTGGCTGCGGCCTCCGCCGGCGCCGTCCTGGTCGAGCAGCCGCTGCCGGCCGGCGACGACGCCATTCTGGCCGACATCCCGCACCCGGTACCGGTCTGCGCCGATGAATCGGTGCACACGGCGGACGATCTGGACAAGCTGGTCGGGCTTTATGACTTCGTCAACGTCAAGCTCGACAAGACCGGCGGCCTGACGGAGGGCCTGCGGCTCGTCGAAAGGGCCCACACCATGGGCTTCGGCGTGATGATCGGCTGCATGGTTGGCACTTCGCTGGCCATGGCGCCAGCCGTCCTGCTGGCGCAGGTCGCCGAATTCGTCGATCTCGACGGCCCCCTGCTTCTGGCGAAGGATCGCGATGGCGGCCTTGTCTATACGGATGCCACGGTCTCGCCGCCGACGCCCCGGCTCTGGGGCTAGGCTCGCGATAGGGGTACCTGCCCCGAGCCGAAGCCAGGTCTGAGATGCAGCGGTCGTCAGCCGGCGAGCTGGAACTCCGGCTGCATCTGCGTGCCCTCGGCCGCCGACAGGAAGATGTCGGCGCAGGTTTCCCAACTGTAGGCCATGGAACGCTCCAGCGCGTCCTGCCGGTCGAGCGTCAGCGCGGCCAGGCAGGCCTCGCGCAGATCACCGGAGATGCAGCCGGCTCTGGTCCCGCCAACGACGTCGAGCGGCCCCGGCTCGGGATAGGCTGCGACCGGGACGCCGCAAGCCAGGGCCTCGATGAGCACGATGCCGAAGGTGTCGGTCAGCGAGGGAAACACGAAGACATCGGCCGCGGCGTAATAGCGTGACAGCGCCTCGCCCGTCTGGGCGCCGGCGAAATGCACCTGCGGATAGCGCCGGCGCAGTTCCACCAAAGACGGCCCGTCGCCGACGACGACCTTCGAGCCCGGCAGGTCGAGATCGAGGAACGCCGCGATGTTCTTCTCGGGCGCGACGCGCGACACGGTCAGGAAAACCGGCCCCGGCAGGCCCAAATCGACCTTCTGCTGTGGCCGGAACAGGCTGCGGTCGACGCCACGGGTCCAGGTGACGAGCTTGTCGAAGCCGAGCCCCACCAGGGTCTGGCGCATGGATTCGGTCGGCACCAGGCAGGCCGTGGCCGGCGCGTGGAACCGGCGCAGCAGCGCGTAGGTGAGGTTTTCCGGAATCGGCGCGCGCCGGCTGAGATATTCGGGAAACCGGGTGTGGAAGCTGGTGGTGAACGGCCGGCCCGCGCGCAGGGCCGCACGGCGCGCCGCAAAACCCACCGGCCCCTCCGTCGCGATATGGATCGCGTCGGGCTGATACTCGCGGATGGTGCGCCCCAGGCTGTCGGCCGAGGCCAGTGCGAGGCGGATCTGGGGATAGGTCGGGCACGCGACGGTACGAAAATCGCTCGGGCCGACAATGCGCACGTCCCTGTCCCGGCTACGCAGCTGATCGGCCAGGCTCGACAGCGTGCGCACGACGCCGTTGACCTGCGGCTCCCAGGCGTCGGTGGCGATGAGGATGCGGCTCATGTCAGGCCGCCTCGACGCGCGCGGCGTTCCGTTCGACCGGTTCCGGCTCGGCTACTGCATCAGGCACCGCAGCGCGCTGTCCTGCCAGGTGCGCCCAGCGGATGAGCTCGAACGAGCCGTCATGGCGCTCGGCCACCGCCGTGCAGCTTTCGACCCAGTCGCCGGTATTCACATATTCCACGCCGTTGTGGCGGGTCATCTGGGCGTGATGGATATGGCCGCAGATGACGCCCTCGCAGTCGTGCCGGGCAGCCTCGTCGGCGAGCGCCGTCTCGAAGGCGCCGATGAAGTTCACCGCGTTCTTCACCTTCAGCTTGGCCCATTGCGAGATCGACCAGTAGGGAAAGCCGAGCCGGCGGCGGACATAGTTGAAGACGACGTTGATCGAGATCGCCGTGTCGTAGGCCCAGTCGCCGAGATAGGCCAGAAGCCGGGCATTGCGCACCACGACGTCGAATTCGTCGCCATGCATGACGAGGAAGCGGCGACCGTCGGCGGTGGTGTGGATGTCGGTCCGCTTGACCTCGACGCCGCCGAAATGATGGCCCAGGAAGTCGCGCAGGAATTCGTCGTGATTGCCGGGAATGTAGATGATCCGGGCACCCTTGCGCGCCTTGCGCAGGAGCTTCTGGACGACGTCGTTGTGGGCCTGCGGCCAGTGCCAGGCGCGCTTCAGCCGCCAACCGTCGATGATGTCGCCGACGAGATAGATCGTCTCCGCATCGTGCAGGCGCAGGAAATCGACCAGCATCTCGGCCTGGGCGGCCTTGGATCCCAGATGCACGTCGGACAGGAACAATGTCCGGAAGTGCCGAGCGGTCGTCAGCGTATGCATCGTCGCCATCCCGTGCTTTGCCCCGGATAAACCCTTTGCGTTACTCGGGAATTGCCTGATTCTGATTGCAGTCGTGTGACGCTTCGTCAGTCGGGCCGTGGCGGTGGACGACGCAGGCGGTCCGGTTGCCAGCCCGGACCGATGCGTTAGAAGAGGCGCGACGCGTTGCTGCCGCCCTCCTTCGGTCGCGACGCCGGCACGGAGGAGCGAGAATGTCCGGACAGGAAACCGCCAAGGATCGGCCGAGCATGGGCGATCTGGACGAACAGGCGCTCTTCTACCATCGCTATCCGAAGCCCGGAAAACTGGCCATCCAGGCCACCAAGCCGTTGGGTAACCAGCGCGATCTGGCGCTGGCCTATTCGCCCGGCGTCGCCGCGCCGTGCCTGGCCATCGAGGCCGATCCGTCGCTGGCCGCGGTCTATACGAGCCGGGCCAATCTCGTCGGCGTGGTCTCCAACGGCACCGCCGTCCTCGGCCTCGGCGATATCGGTCCCCTCGCCTCCAAGCCGGTGATGGAAGGCAAGGCGGTCCTCTTCAAGAAATTCGCCGACATCGACGTCTTCGACATTGAGATCGACGCCCACGAGATCGACCATATCTGCGACGTCGTCGCCGCGATGGAGCCGACCTTCGGCGGCATCAACCTGGAAGACATCAAGGCGCCGGAATGCTTCGAGGTTGAGGCACGCCTGCGCGAGCGCATGGCGATCCCGGTCTTCCACGACGACCAGCACGGCACCGCGATCATCGTCGCGGCGGCGATCCGCAACGGCCTGATGCTGGCCGGCAAGACGCTGGAGAACGCCAGGATCGTCACCTCCGGCGCCGGCGCCGCCGCGATCGCCTGCCTCAACCTGCTGGTCGAGCTCGGCGCCAGGCGCGAGAACATCACCTGCACCGACATCGAGGGCGTCGTCTACGAGGGGCGCGAGAAGCGCATGGATCGCTGGATGGCGGTCTATGCCAAGCGGACCGACAAGCGGACGCTGGCGGAGGTGATCGACGGGGCCGACGTGTTCCTCGGGCTTTCGGCGGGCGGCGTGCTGAAGCCCGAGCTTCTGGAGAAGATGGCCGACAAGCCGATGATCATGGCGCTGGCCAATCCCAAGCCCGAGATCATGCCGGACCTGGCCAAGCAGGTCCGTCCCGACGCCATGATCTGCACCGGTCGCTCGGATTTCCCGAACCAGGTCAACAACGTCCTGTGCTTCCCCTACATCTTCCGCGGCGCGCTGGATTGCGGCGCGACCGGCATCACCGAGGGCATGAAGACCGCGGCCGTCGACGCCATCGCGGCGCTGGCGCGCGAAGAGGTATCCGAGGTCGCCGCCAAGGCGTACGGGGCCGAGACGCCGGTCTTCGGGCCGGACTATTTGATTCCCGCACCATTCGACCCGCGCCTGATTCTCAAGATCGCGCCGGCCGTCGCCCGCGCCGCCGTGGCCGATGGAGTCGCCACGCGCCCGATCGAGGACATGCCGGCCTATCTCGACCGGCTGAACCGCTTCGTCTTCCGCTCCGGCCTGATAATGAAGCCGATCTTCCGCATCGCGACGGATTCCGGCAAGCGTGTGATCTTTTCCGACGGCGAGGACGAGCGGGTGCTGCGCGCAGCGCAGGTTCTCCTGGAAGAGAAGATCTGCGCGCCCATCCTCATCGGCCGTCCCAGCGTCATCGCCGCGCGGCTGGAGCGCTACGGGCTGAGAATCCGGCCGAACGACGATTTCGAGGTGATCAATCCCGAGGACGACCCGCGCTACCGCGACTATGTCGACCACTATTTCTCGAAGGTCGGGCGCAAGGGCGTCAATCCGGACACCGCCCGCACGATCGTGCGTACCAACACCACGGTGATCGGCGCCGTCGCCGTGTCCCGCGGCGAGGCCGACGCCCTCGTCTGCGGGCTGGAGGGGCGGTTCCCACACCACGTGCGCGACATCAGCCAGGTGGTCGGGGTGCGCGACGGGGCCCACAAATTCGCCGCCATGAGCCTGCTGATCTCTCAGGAGGACACCAAGTTCTTCCTCGATACCTACGTCCAGCGCGATCCGTCGGCCGAGGATCTGGTCGAGATGACCCTTCTGGCGGCTACCGAGATGCGCCGCTTCGGCATCGAGCCGAAGATCGCCCTCGTCTCGCACTCCAATTTCGGCTCCGACGACACGCCAGCGACCCGCAAGATGCGCGACGCCGTGAAGATGCTGAAGACACGCGCGCCAGAGCTCGAAATCGACGGCGAGATGCACGGCGATTCGGCCCTGAACAGCGTCATCCGCGAGCGCACGATGCCGCAGTCGATGCTGAAGGGCGAAGCCAATCTCCTCGTCTTCCCGAACATCGACGCCGCCAACATCACGCTGAATGTGGTGAAGGAGATGACCGGCGCCCTGCATGTCGGGCCGATCCTCCTGGGCGTCTCGTCGCCGGCCCACGTGATGACGCCATCGGTGACCTCGCGCGGGGTCGTCAACATGGCCGCGATCGCCACCGCCCAGGCAGTGCAGCTCAGCGACTGATCACGGGCATCCGGCGCCGGTACGCCGTGCCGGACTCGGGCGCAATCAGCCGAGGCGGGCCACCGCGCGCTGCCGGCCGATCAGCGGCAGCAGGGCGGCCAGTTCCGGCCCGTGGTCGCGGCCGGTGAGCGCCAGCCGCAGCGGCATGAACAGCGCCTTGCCCTTGCGCCCGGTTGCCTGCTTCAGGGCGCCGGTCCATTCGCGCCACGTGTCGGGGCCGAATTCGCCCTCCGGCAGGCTGTCGCGGGCCGCGGCGACGAATTGCCGGTCCTCGCCGGAGAGTTCGGGCGTCCGGTCGAGGTCGCCGAAGGCCACCCCCACCCATTCCGCCGCATCGGCGACGCGCGCGCAGTTTGCCCGCACCGTCTGCCAGAAGGCGTCGGCCTGCCCCGCCGGCACGCCCATCGCGGCGAGCCGGTCGGCCACGGCTACCAGGGGCATGGCGTGAACGAGATCGGCATTGAGGCGATCGAGTTCGGACGGGTCGAACTTCGAGGCCGATTGCGAACTGCCCTCGAACTGCATGCGGGTCGCCAGCTCATCAAGATCCGGCATGGCGTCGATCGCGCCGGGAAGGCCAACGAGGACGGCCAGCGAGGCCACCGCCATGGGCTCGAGGCCGGCCTCGCGCAAGGAGACCAGCGACAGCGCGCCGGAGCGCTTCGACAGCCCTTCCCCCGACAGGGTGGTCAGGAGATTGTGGTGGCCGAAGACCGGCGCGGTCAGGCCCAGCGCCGCGAAGATTGCGATCTGGACCCCGGTATTGGTGACGTGGTCGTCGCCGCGGATGACGTGGGTGATGCCGACATCGCCGTCGTCGACGATGGACGGCAGGGTGTAGAGATAGCTGCCGTCCGCGCGCACCAGGACGGGGTCCGACAGGGAGGCCAGGTCGACGGTCTGGGGCCCGCGCACGAGATCGTCCCAGTGGATCTCGGTACGGCGTGGCGCCAGCGGATCGTCGGCAAAGTTCGGCAGCAGGAACCGCCAGTGGGGCTTGCGTCCCTTGGCCTCCAGCGCCTGCCGGTCGGCGTCGGTCAGGCGCAGCGCCTCGCGGCCATAGACCGGCGGCAGATTGCGTGCGGCCAGCCGCTTGCGCTTGCGGTCGAGCTCCTCTGGCGTCTCGTAGCAGGGATACAGCAGGCCCGCCGCCTTCAGCCGCTCGGCCGCCGCGTCGTAGAGCGGCAGGCGCTCGGACTGCCGGATGACGCGATCGGGCGACACGCCGATCCAGACGAGGTCGACGGCGATCAGGTCGGCATATTCGCTCCGCGAGCGCTCCCGGTCGGTGTCGTCGAAGCGCAGCACGAAGCGGCCGCCATGCCTGCGGGCGAACAGCCAGTTGAACAGCGCAGTGCGCAGATTGCCGATATGCAGATGCCCGGTGGGCGACGGCGCGAAGCGGACGGTGACGGTCATGGCTTCGCCCTACAGCATCGGCCCGCAGAGCGGAATCGATTTTCGAACGGCGCGAAGCTGCGTCAGGTCTCGCGCGGCTGCGGATCGATGCGGTCGACGGCACCCCCGGCACCCGGTGCCGGCGCCGAGTCGACGCTCGGCGTCTTCGGCGCCAGACGACCGGCAAGCAGCGCCATGGCGACGGTCATGACCAGGCAATACAGGCCCATGGCGTCAATCTGCAGCGGATACGGGACGCCCAGATCGATCAGGATGCCGGTGATGCCCGGTCCGAGCGCCGAGGCCAGCACCATCAGCGCGACGGTCAGCGAGCGGATCGCGCCGAGATGCTTCACGCCGTAGAGTTCCGGCCACAGGGCGCCCAAGAGGGTGGACGAGAAGCCGTTCGACACGCCGAGACAGATCATGAAGACGAAGATCGCGGCTTCGGCGGTGATATTCGCCGCCACGAAGCAGGCGATGGCCAGCGGGATCAGGAAATACGGCAGAAGCTTCAAGGCACTGAAGCGGTCGATCAACCAGCCGCAGAGAAGCGCGAACACGACGGTCACCGCCGACATCACGGCAAAACCCGCGGCGAAGACCTCCAACGACCAACCACGCAGATCGGTCAGATACACCTGATGAAAGAACAAAGTCGTGCCGATGAAGGGCGGCGCCAGCACGCTCATGGAGACGATATAGAAGGTCGGGCTGCGCAGGACCTCGCCCATGGTCCAGTCGGCGACATCCGGGAAGAACGTCCCCGGCGGCTCGGACTGCGGGTCGCGCTCGCGCCGGATGAGCGCGACGATGGTCGGCAGCGCGACGACGATCAGCACGACGGCGCTCGCGACCCAGGTGCCGCGCCAGCCGAAGGCGCCGGCGGCCAGCACGAAGACCAGCGGCAGGAGCCCGGTGCCGGCATGGTGGCCGAGGGTGACGAGCGCCATGGCCCGGCCCCGGTTGGCGGCAAACCAGCGGCCGGTCGTGGTCAAGGAAATCTCGGTCATCATGCCCTGCCCGAACAGGCGCAGGAGATAGATGGCCAGTATCAGCAGCGGCACCGAGCTTGATACCGCCATGGCGAGCGTCGCAATGGCGAGGCAGACCACCGTGACCGCGGCTACCCGCCAGGCCGGATACCGGTCGAGCGTCCAGCCGAGACACGGCAGCGTCGCGGCGCTGGCGAGGGTCGCCAGCATGTAGATCATGCCGAACTCGCCATTGGACAGATCGTAGTCGCGCCGGATGTCGCCGTTCGACAGGGACACGAAGAAGGTCTGGCCGAAGGACGAGAAGAAGCACAGCAGGAAGCCGCCGCCGAGCCAGCGCGCATTGGTGCCGATGAACGTCAGAAACTGCATGGGGCTCCGGGCCGCACGCGGCGGTGCCTGGCGCGACCGTCGGGTGGCGCTGCAAGGGAAGTCATGCCTGCCTTAGCATCCGCGGCACCGATCGCGCCAGCACGGGGCCCGCATCCGACCAGAGGGTGTCGCTCACTTGTTGCGGGCAGTTCCGGATCAGACGCCGACTCGAACCGCCATGCCGGTCGCCAGCAGCCAGCCGAACAGGAGCAGGCCACCGATCAGGAAGACACCCCCGAAGATGAGCTGGCGCGCCGCATAGCGACGTTCGGGCTCCAGTTCCGCGCCATAGGACCGGGCGCGCAGTACCTGGAAATAGTCGCCGAACTGGAAGCTCGGTCGGTAGCCCACGGCCTTCCAGATGCGGCGCATGATCAGGAAATACCGCAGCATGAACAGGGCTCCGACGGCCACGCCGACGGTCGCCAGGGTATCGGGCGGCGGAATTTCCATCAGGACCTCTCCTTCATCGGTTCGCCCTGACCCGTCAGGACCATCGGCGCGTGCGGTCATCGCCGGCCGTCCAGCCGCAAGCCGGGCGTCACGGGTCGGCGCCTCAAGGACGTCATGTAGAGCGCCTCGCCGATCAGTTGCACCCGATTCCGGTCAAACCCTTCCGCGGCCACTGCATCGACGTCGCCGCCATGGGCCGCGAGCCGCGCCACGATGGGTTCCGATTCCGCGGCGAATACCGAGCCTGCGACGGCTCCCACGGGCGCCGGCGGCGCCTCGAGTAGCCCCGGGAGAACGCTGATGGCTTCGGGGCCGAGGCAGTCGGCGGGGCGGTGCCCCTCTCGCCATCGTGCGAGGTCAGCAAGGTCGCCCCCGGAAAGATCGGCGATCGGGTTCAACCCGTCCGCCAGCACGCCGTCGCGGGCCGGGATGCCGAGGCGCAAAGCGGTCAGGTTCGTGGCGCCGAGCAGCGCAGCGCCGAAGCGGTCCGCCATCACCGTCAGGAGCATGCCGCGAAGCCGGGACCGAAGCAGAACGCCGGCGTCGCCCGGTCCGCCCAACGCCCCGTCGCAGGCAGCGACGATGTCGGCCGGCGGCGCCACGTGGCAAGCGGCGCCGAGGGACCCGCCCCATGCTGCGGCCGCATCGGCGTCATCGTCCGGACCGGCCGCGTCCGGCACGACGACGCCATGGACACATGCGGGTCCCAGCGCATCCACCGCCATCGCCGCGACAATTGCCGAATCGCGGTCTCCATACAGGCCAACCGCAACCGCCTTGGCGTCCCGCGATTCGGCATGCGTTCGGATGGCAAGGACGCAGGCGCGCCAGACCGCTTCCTCCGGCCCCGGCAGATCGGCGATCTGCCGCGTCTCGCAGCGCCAGACCTCGCCGATCTTCGCCCAATCGGAGACGATCATCCCGGCGGCGAACTGCAGCGCTTGGAGCGCCAGGGTCCGGTCGGACTGAAAGGCAAAGGAGGCCCCGTCCATCACCCCGTCGCCTTGCCCGCCCAGGCCGTTGACATGAACCAGCGGCAGGTCGGTCTCGATGACCTGCCGCAGCGCCGCCTGATGGCGCAGATCGAGTCCGCCATGCCGGAACGGCGCCGCGTCGGACACCAGCAGCAGTTCCGCGCCGGATTCAGCCAAGGTCTCGCAGACGTCGAGATCGCCCCAGACATCATCGCCGATGGGAATGCCGAGCCTGACGCCGCGAAACGCCACCGGGCCCGGCATCGGCCCCGCCCGGTAGGCCGCCGGCGCCTCGAAGCTGCGGTGAAGCGGCATATCGACCCGCGAGCGCCAGGCGAGAATGCGCCCCGCGTCGAGCACCGCCACGGCGTCGTGGATGCCATCCTCCGTCATGAACGGGCAGCCGATGACGACGCCCGGCCCGCCGTCGCTTGTCTCGGCGGCCAGCATGCCCACCGCGTCCATGCAGGCGCGGGCAAAGGTTGGTCCGGTCGCGACATCCTGGCGCGGGCAGCCGGCGAGGAAGCCGGCGGGAAAGACGACGAGATCGGCACCGGCGCGGGCAGCTTCGGCGCGTGCCTTGCGGGCTCGGCCGAGATTTTCCGCAATGTCGCCGAGGGCCGGTTCGACCTGTGCAATGGCGAGCCGCAGGCGGCCGTTGAGAGTGTCGTCGCCCGGCATCGTCGGCCCCGCATGCAGATCCTGGTCATCGGCGCGATGGCCCGAAAGCGTCGCCCGGCCGGCACATAGCAAGGGTCGATGCAGCAGGCGAGCCCGCCGGTGCCTGCCTGCTCGCAACGGCTACCGGCGGGCCACGCGGATCGTGGTCGTCAGCGGCGGCAGACGCAAGAACGCACGAAGCCACTTTTTTGCGCCTCAAAACTCTGCGACAAGCGCCGCCAGACTGGAACGTGACGGAACGGTCGGCGGCTGCACGCCCTTCATGTCACGACATTCGGAGACCATGTGTACGAAATCCTGCGCCTCATTTCCGAATTCGGACCGATCATCGTCTTTGCCGGGACGTTCTTCGAAGGCGAAGTCTTTGCGATCATCGGCGGGTTCCTGGCGTATCGCGGCACATACCCGTTCCAGATGATGATCGCGCTGGCCTTCGTCGGATCCTTCATCGGCGATTTCGCCGTGTTCCTCTTCGCCCGCTATTCGTCGAATCACCGCTGGGTGGCGCGCTGGCGCAGCCGCAAGAAATTCGCCAAGGCCCTGCAACTGGTCGAACGCTACCAGGCCTTCTTCGTGATCGTGAACCGCTACATATACGGGCTGCGCATGCCGGGGCTGATCGCCCTGGGCCTGTCGCGCATCTCGATCCCGCGCTTTGCCATTCTCAACCTCATCGGCGCGGCCCTGTGGGCCAGCATCTTCACCAGCGTCGGCTATATCTTCGGCTATTCGATCGGCTCGGTCTTTGCACGGCTCGAGGTGATGGAGCGCGGGCTCGGCATCACCCTTGCGGTCATCGCCGTCGCGCTAACCCTGTGGTTCGCCTGGCGGCAATGGGGGCCGGCTCTGGTCAGCCGGGTACGCAACGGCAAATCACCGGAATCGGATGAGCGCCGGCTACCCTCCAAGCTCGCCCGGGTCAAATCCCAATCGCAGCCTCTCCGCGATCAAGGATCAGAGGAATGATCAGATCCTCCTCGTCGGCCAGGTGCCGCACGAGCCGGTCGAGCAGGCGCCCGCTGGCGTCAGCATAGGCGTCGCCCGCCCAGCGGGCCGCGTCCGGCGGCGTCGCTCCGCCGCCCGTCTCCTCCGCCAGAAAGCGGTTCGCCGCGGCGACCACCGTCATCAGATCCTCGTGGATGACTTCATGGTCATTCTCCAGGAGTTCGAAGCCCGGTGCGAGGCGGGATTCGGCCCGCACGAAGACCGGGAAGTAGTGGTGATCCTCGATCTGATGATGTTCCTCGAGCTGCGTCAGGAAGAATTGCAGCCGCGGCGCGAACCAGCGCCGGAACGGGTCGAGCGGCACCTGCCCTTCGCGATGCTGCAACAGGGCGTCCTGCATCGCCTCCCCGAGTTCGCGGAACATGTCGTGGCGCTGCAGCCAGAACCGGGCCGTCGCCCCGAGATTACGGTGACCGGTCCAGACCTCGCGCGGATATTTCTCCAGCAGGTGCATGAGGTCGGCGGGCATGCCCGTGCGGGTGTCGAGTTCGAAGGTCTGCTTCATCGATCCTGAGCCTGCTTTGTTCGTACGGCGCCTTGAGCCCGCCATCAGTGGAACGCGAAGGCGTCCATGGACAGGACGCCGAACTCGCTGCTGGCATGCAGCCGCTCGGCCTTCGCCCCGCGCCCGGCCGCACCCAGCGCGACATGGAGCGGCATGAGGTGTTCGTCGGTGGGATGGTTCTCAACCGCGAAGGGTGCCCGGGCGCGATAGTCCGCCAGCGCCTCACGGTCCCCGGCTACAAGGCGGTCGCTCATCCAGTCGGCAAACTGCGACACCCACTCTGGCGTCGTGTCGACCCGCAGCCCCCTTCGCAGGCGTCCGAACGCCTCCTGCAGATTGTGGGTGAAGGAACCCGAGCCGACGATCAGCACGCCCTCGGCGCGCAGCCCCGCCAGTGCCTCGCCCAACGCCAGGTGATAGGCCGCATCCCGTGTCGGATCGACCGAGACCTGCACGACCGGGATGTCGGCGTCCGGATAGGCCAGCGACAGCGGCACCCAGGTGCCGTGGTCGAAGCCGCGCCCGGTGATCGCCGTCGCCGCAAAGCCCGAAGCGACCAGCCGGTCTACGATGGCCTTCGCCAGTTGCGGATCGCCCGGCGCCGGGTAGCGGATCTCGAAGAGCCGCGGATCGAAATTGCCGAAATCGTGGATCGTCTCGGGCGAAGCATCCGCAGACACGCCGACGCTGCCCTGCCGCTCGAAATGCGCGCTGGCGACCAGGATCGCGTGCGGCGCCGGCAGCACCGTGGCCAGACGGCGGAGGAACGCGGCGGCCACCGTATCGGCGACGGCGATGTCGGGCGCGCCATGGGAGAGGAAAAGCGTCGGTAGCAGGGCCATGAGGATACTCCCTTCGAGAGCCCCCAACCTATTCTCTCGGCGCCTTCATGGCAGGCCCACCGATCCCGACAGACCGTCCACCCCTGCCAAACGAAAGCCGGGCGCATCGCTGCGCCCGGCTTTCATGGTCCCGATCGTCCGCGCCTGTTCGGCGCAGGACTGCCTCAGCCGGCGGCGGCCTGCCGGGCAGCGTCCTCGGCATGGTCCTTCTTGACCAGCTCCGCGACGAGGAAGGCCAGTTCCAGCGCCTGGTTGGCATTGAGGCGCGGATCGCAATGGGTGTGGTAGCGGTCCGACAGATCCTCGGCGAGGACCGGGCGCGCACCGCCGGTGCATTCGGTCACGTCCTTGCCGGTCATCTCGATGTGGATACCGCCGGCATGGGTGCCTTCCGCCCGGTGGACGTCGAAGAAGGCCTGCACCTCGGCCAGGATCCGGTCGAATGGCCGGGTCTTGTAGTGGTTGAGCGTGATAGTGTTGCCATGCATCGGATCGCAGGACCACACGACCTTGCGCCCTTCCCGCTCGACCGCGCGGACGAGCTTGGGCAGGTGCGCCTCCACCTTCTCGTGGCCGAAGCGGGTGATGAGCGTCAGCCGGCCGGCCTTGTTCTCCGGGTTCAGCTTGTCGATCAGGCGCAGCAGCGCATCGGGCTCCAGCGACGGGCCGCATTTGAGGCCGATCGGGTTCTTGATGCCGCGGCAGAACTCGACATGGGCGTGGTCTTCCTGGCGCGTGCGGTCGCCGATCCAGATCATGTGGCCGGAGGTCGCGTACCAGTCGCCGGAGGTCGAGTCGACCCGGGTCATGGCTTCCTCGTAACCGAGCAGCAGCGCCTCGTGGCTGGTGAAGAAATCCGTCTCGCGCAGCGAGGGGTGGCTCTCCGCGTCGATGCCGATCGCCCGCATGAAACTCATGGTCTCGGAGATGCGGTCGGCGAGCGCCCGGTAGCGCTCCGCCTCGGGGCTGCCGCCGACGAAGCCGAGCATCCACTGATGCACGTTGTCGAGATTGGCATAACCGCCCTGGGCGAAGGCGCGCAGCAGGTTCAGCGTCGCTGCCGACTGGCGGTAGGCCATTTCCTGCCGCTCGGGGTTCGGGATGCGCGAGGCCTCGTCGAACTCGATGCCGTTGATGATGTCGCCGCGATAGGACGGCAGCGTCATGCCGTCGCGCGTCTCGTCGTTGGACGAGCGCGGCTTGGCGAACTGACCGGCGATGCGGCCGACCTTCACCACCGGCTGCGAGGCAGCGAAGGTCAGGACGACGGCCATTTGCAGGAATGCGCGGAAGAAGTCGCGGATGTTGTCGGCGCCATGCTCGGCGAAGCTCTCGGCGCAGTCGCCGCCCTGCAGCAGGAAGCCACGGCCTTCCGCGACCTCTGCGAGCGAACGGGTGAGCTTGCGCGCCTCACCTGCAAAAACGAGGGGCGGATAGGTCGCCAGACGCTTCTCTGTTTCGGCGAGCGCCGCCGCATCCGGATAGTCCGGTACCTGCTCGATCGGCATGTTGCGCCAGCTCGACGGGGTCCAGTCCTTCGCCATCACATCACTCCTGACCGGTGCGCGCCGGCCGTTCTTCTCGTTGTTCGCTTTGCGAAATTGCGGCGGCGGACGTCATCGCGCGACGATCCGGCCTGACCGAGGCCGCGTTTAAGCATGTCCGGCCGAAATTGTCATCCTTAGCGGCTTCCCCCCGGTCAGAGGGCCGGATCCGGATCGATCAACCTTGCGCCGCGCGCTAGGACCAGCCGGTCGAACAGCTCGGCCTCGCCCGGCTCCAGGGCCACCGGGCGAGGATAGCGCGGCTGGCCACGATCGCGCAGCACCTGCGTCTCGAATCCCTCTGTCTCGTCGACGAAACGGCGCAAGCCGTCATCCCCGTAAAGCCCGCGAAACCCCTGCATCACCGCATCCAGATAGCTCTGCAGGATCGCCGCCTGCAGATCGCCGGCATCCGCGGCACCGCGATGGGCCTCGTAGATATAGATGGGAATCTCGGCAACGGGAGGTCCGTCGACCCGCAGCCGCTGCAGATCGACGATACGGCGGGCATATCCTTCCTCGCGCTCGTCCACCGACGGCAGATGGTCGGCCAGATCGTAGACGACCACGCCATCGATGGCATGGGTCTCGTCCGGCTTGACCGACAGCAGCGCCATGTCGGCACTCGCCTCGCGCGGCAGCCAGAAGCGCTGCCAGCCCGCGACGCTGGCGCGCCGGATGCCGAGGAACTTGGTGCGCAACGTCCGCCGGTTGACCAGCGAGCCATAGCCGAAATAGGCGACGACCCGCCCTTCGGCGGCCAGTCGCGGCAGGTCCGGATGATCGTCGTGAATGTCCATGAGCCGGCTGTAACCGATCGGCCGCACAGATCAAGGGTGCTGCGGTCCGCTCTTGATATACCCCAAGGACGATCCGCCTGCTGCCGGAGGTCGATTAGCCGTTGACGTAAACGGAAGTATCGACACAGTGGCGGCATGGACATCGCACCGACTGCCCCCACCCGCCCCGTCTCGGCGCGCGATCTGGCGCTGACCACGGAAGACGGCGTGGCGCTGCCGGCGACGCTTCATCGCGCCAAGCCAGGCGGCGACGGACCGGCCGTCATGATCTCGGCCGCCGCCGCCGTGGAGCACCGCTTCTATCGAGGCTTCGCGCAGCATCTGGTCGCCCAGGGCGCCCGCGCCGTGCTGACCTACGACTACCGTGGCGTCGGCGCCTCCGCGCGCGATCCACGTGCCCGCGACTATCGGATGAAACATTGTGGGCACGCAGGATTTTCCGGCCGCCCTCGCCGCGCTGGAATTGGCCGCCGGCCCCGGTCCGGTTGTCGGCATCGGCCATTCCTTCGGCGGCCTCGCCATTGGCCTGTGCGGCCAGTCAGCGCGCTTCGAACGCTACGCGATGGATGGTCGCCTCGCTCAATGGCTGGTATGGGCGAACCCGCGAACCACTCTCGGTCTTTGCCCGGATGAACCTGCTCGGGGTGCCGATGCCCCGGCTGACCGGCCGCATTCCCGGCGCGATCGGATTCGGCACCGAACTCGCCGGGCCGATCGTCCGCGACTGGGCGCGCTGGTGCCGCAAGCGCGACTTCTTCTTTGGCGACCCGGCCGTGCCAGAAGCGGCGCGGTTTGCCGATGTTACGCTGCCCTTGCTGTCGGTCGGCGTGGTGGACGATCCCTGGGGAACGCCAGCCGCGGTTGGTGCCCTTCTCCAGCGCCTCGAGAATGCCGAGCTGTCGCAGATGTGGCTGTCGCCGCGGCAGGCCGGAGGCCCGATCGGCCACAACGGCTTCTTTCGCCGCGACATGCAGACGAGCCTCTGGCCGGCCGTGACGGACTTCCTGCTGGCGCGCGGGGCCGGACAGTCCGGCCCCGCGCGCGTAATGGCCCCGGGTGTCAGCCGGTGATCGTCTCGCCGCCGCGCACCCGATAGGTCGGCTCGTACATGGTCACCAGCTCTTCGGCCGCCGTCGGATGGACCGCCATGGTTGCGTCGAACTGGTCCTTGGTGACACCCGCCTTCAGTGCGATGCCCAGCACCTGCCCCAGTTCGCCGGCATCGGCGCCGAGAATGTGGGCACCGACTACCTTGCGGGATGCCGCGTCGACGATCAGCTTCATCAGCATCCTGCCGCTGCGCCCCGACAGTGTGTTCTTCATCGGCCGGAACGACGTCTTGTAGATCTCGATCTCGTCGTGGGCCTTGGCCGCCTCGGCCTCGGTCAGGCCGACTGTGCCGATCTCGGGCTGCGAGAAGACCGCCGTCGCGATGGTCGTGTAATCCGGCTTGCTCGGGTTGCCGCGGAACTCCGTCTCGACGAAGCACATGGCCTCGTGGATGGCGACAGGGGTCAGCTGCACCCGGTGGGTTACGTCGCCGATGGCCCAGATATTGCCAGCGGTGGTGCGCGAATACTCGTCGACGACGATGCCACCGCGCGTGTCGAGGGCGATGCCGGCGGCCTCGCAGCCAAGATTTTCGGTGTTCGCCTTGCGTCCGATCGCCAGCATCACCTGATCGACCACCCGCACCTCACCGCTGTCGCAATGCGCTTCCATGCGGCCGTCCGGCAATTGCTTCACCGCTACCAGGGTATCCTGGCAGCGGACCGTCATGCCCTTTTCCACCATCGCCTGGTGCAGTTCGTGGCGCAGATCGTCGTCGAAGCCGTTGAGGATTTCCTTGCCGCGATAGACCAGGGTCGTATCGACATCGAGGCCCTGGAAGATGTTGGCGAATTCCACCGCGATGTAGCCACCGCCGAGGATCAGGATCGACTTCGGCAGTTCCTTCAGGTGGAACGCTTCTTCGGAGGTGATGCAGTGCTCGGCCCCCGGGAGCCCCGGATGCGGGTTCGGTCGCCCCCCCACCGCAACCAGGATCTGATCGGCGGTGACGACCCGGTCCTCCTCCTGGAGCCGGATCTCGTGCGGCCCCTCGATCACGGCGCGGGTGTTGAAGATCTGCGCGCCGGTCTTGGCGACATTGGCCGCATAGAGGTTTTCCAGCCGCTCGATCTCGCGATCCTTGTTGGCGATCAGTGTCGGCCAGTCGAAGGAGCGCTCGCCGAAGGACCAGCCGTAACCGGCCGCATCCTCGTGCGCTTCGGAGAATTGCGAGGCGTAGACGAAGAGCTTCTTGGGCACGCAGCCGCGGATCACGCAGGTGCCGCCGAAGCGATATTCCTCGGCGATGCCCACGCGCTTGCCCAACATGGCGGCCCGCCGCGCCGCGCGCACGCCGCCCGAACCGCCGCCGATGACGAAGAGATCGTAGTCGTAGCTGTTGCCGCTCACGCTGGCGCTCCCAGTGCTGTCGCCACCGTCGCAAGGACCGCCGTCAGGACGGCGGACGGACGGTGCGTCGTCCCCGATCGCCGCCGATCGCGGCGGCCATCACATCTGCGGCTCCAAGCCATGACGGTACGGCAACAGGACCCGCCGGTCCGCCGAGCCCCCCGTCGACGGCGCCTATTGCGCCGCAGCGTCGGCCGGCGTCATCGGCTCGATCGGCGCCTGTGCTTCGCCGGTCACCGGTGCGTCGCCTGCCGTGCCGTAGAGCTCGTTCATGCCCTGGAATGCGCTCTGGCGCAGGTCGCGGACGATGCCGTTGCTCCACACCTGGGCGGCCGCCATCATCTCGCGGGTGGCGAGCGGGCCCTGCGCGAGCAGCTTCTTGCCGGCTTCGCTCTCGTAGAAATCCGCGATGGCCCGCAACTCTTCCTCGGTGAACAGCTTGGCATAGACCCGGGCGACCTCGGCTTCGAGGGCGGCGCGGCGGGAGGCCAGATCCAGCGCCCGCTCGTCGACCATCGCCGAGATCTGCTCTTCCATGTCCGGATTATTCGGGATCAGCTCCGACTTGGTCTGCGTTGCCGCATTCATCAGGATATTGTCGAACTGGTCCGTCGCATCGATGGACTCGATCGCATCCTGGGCCGCGGCGAGATGGGACTCGGTATATTCCTGGGCGATGGCGTTGGCCGGCAGCACCAGAAGCAGCGCGGCTGCCGCCGCAAGGCGGCCCTGGCGTGTCATTCGACTAAACATCATGACCGTCTGTCTCCGTTCGGTTCGCTCCGACGCTGGGTCGGACGCGTTCGGCGCCTGAGTATTGGAACTGGCTGGTCGCTGGCAAGGGCAAGCAGGTCACCGGCGGCCTGGCGGTTGCTGCGAGGCTCACGCCTCCAGCGTCTCGATCCCGTCCGTCGAGGCGAGGATCACGGTGCTCGCCATGCCGAGGAACAGGCCGTGCTCGACGACGCCGGGAACCGCGAACAGCGCCTGCGAAAGCGCTTCTGGATCGCCAATACGGCCAAAAGATGCGTCGAGAATCAGGTGTCCGTTATCGGTGATGAAGGGCTCGTCGCCGCTGCGACGCAGGATCATGTCACCTTCCAGCCCGAGCCCGGCCGCCGCCTTTCGGATCGCCAGATAGGTGGCGATCATGCCGAAGCCGTTGATCTCGATCGGCAGCGGAAAGGCGCCCAGCATCTCGACCTTCTTGGAGGCGTCGGCAATGATCAGGAAGCGCTCGGACGCGGCCGCGACGATCTTCTCGCGCAGCAGCGCGCCGCCGCCGCCCTTGATCAACCGGAGCGACCCGTCGATTTCGTCGGCCCCGTCGACGGTCAGGTCGAGTTCTGGAACTTCCTCCAGCGTGGCGGTCGGCACGCCGAGTTCGGCGCACAGCGCCTCGGTGCGGGTCGAGGTCGTCACGCCGACGATCTTCAGCCCGTCCCGGACCCTGTCGGCCAGCACCCGCACGAAGGCCTCGGCCGTCGAACCGGTGCCGATGCCCAGCCGCATGCCGTCCTCGACATGGGCGAGTGCGGCCTCGCCGGCCATGGTCTTCAGTTTCGCCGTATCCGTCATGAGGCTGCGGTCCCTCCCGTTGCGACTGGGAAGCGTCTAGACCGTCTGGCCCGGACTGTCGACTTGCGCCGTGGTCCGGGCGCCGCCCGGCGCTTGACCTGCCGACCGCCGATTGCCATGCAACGGGCCGCGCACGCACGCGTCCCATGCCAGCAAGGATAGCATCATATGACCGGCATCGCCGTCTTCGACCTCGACGGCACGCTCGTCGACACGGCGCCCGACCTCGCCGCCAGCCTGAACCATTGCCTGGCGGCGGCGGGAATGGCGCCGATGCCGCTGGAGGTCGTACGTCCCCATGCCGGCCACGGCGCCAAGGTGATGCTGCAGGAGGCCTATCGTCACGACGGGCGGACCCTCGACGAGGCCGAGATGGCCGAGCAGGTCACACGCTTCATCGCGCATTACCAGGACCACATCGCCGTCCATTCCCGGCTGTTTCCCGGGGTTCGCGAATCGATGGACCGGCTGGAAGCCTCGGGCATGCGGCTTGCGATCTGCACCAACAAGTATGAGCGGCTTGCCGGACTGTTGCTCACCGAACTCGCCGTGGCCCACCGCTTCGCCGCGATCTGCGGCGCCGACACCTTCGCGCGGCGCAAGCCCGACCCTTTGCATCTGCGCGAGACTATCGCGCGCGCCGGCGGACGCATGGAGACGTCCGTGATGATCGGCGACACGGTGACCGACATCGACACGGCGGTCGCAGCCAGGGTGCCCTCGGTGCTGGTCGATTTCGGTTACGCCCCCGACGCTGCGGCGCGCAGCCGGGCCAGCGTCATCATCCAGGACTATGAGGCGCTCGACATCGCCCTGGTGAACCGGCTGGTCGCGACGGCGGGCGGCGGAACCGGGACCGACACCCGGAATGGCGGTTGACGGCGGGCACGAAGCGGCACTATATCGCGGCTTCCCCGACGCGGCCCGGCTGCGGCGGCAGGGGCGCGTAGCTCAGCGGGAGAGCACCTCGTTCACACCGAGGGGGTCACAGGTTCAATCCCTGTCGCGCCCACCATATTTTCCAGGGCTTTGCGGTCTCTGGTCCCAATCACCCGAAATCCACGACGACCGCTACGACGACGGAAACGTGCCCGGCGCTGACCTTCACGCCACCTTTTTCCGTCGTCCTGCCTGCCGGGTGAACATCTCCCCGACCTCCTTGTTGGCGTCGGGATGGTGGTGTCCGTAGACCTTCGTCAGGATCTCCCGCGACATCGACAGAAAGTCCGCGATCTCGCCGATATCGCCGCCCGTCCACATCAGCCACGTCGCCGCCGTGTGCCGGAAGGTGTGCCGGACGAACGGGTGATCCGGCCCGAAGACCTCGTCCATTGCCCGGGCGAGAGCCTTCTTCGGATCGGCGGGGCCACCTCGGTACTCGACGAGGTAATCCCGGCGCTTCGCCAATCGACGGAGATGAACGAGAAGCCGCGGCGGGATGCGGATCGACCCGGCCCGCTTCGTCGGCGAAACGCTCTCGCCCTGGGCGGCGCGATAGAAGACGCCATCCTCGACGTCGATCCATGGCAGCCCCTCTTCGCGGACAAACGACGCCTGCCAGACCCGCTTCGACCGGGTGCCGGTGTAGATCGCCACCATCACGAACGGCACGATATGCCGAAGAGCGTAGGCCTTCGTGTCCTTGTTCCCCTGCTGGACCTTGGTTCGATAGAGATACCAGAGCAGGGCCGCGACCTGGTCGCGAGTGAAATAGTCCACCCGCGACTGCGGCTTCGCCGGCATCGAGACCTTCACGTGGTCCCGGCAGAGGCTATCGGCCGCATACATGTTCACCGCGGACCGCAGATCCTCGAGTTCCCGGCGGGCCGCGTTCGACGAGACGCGATGCTCCGCGTACTCCGCGCACGTCGCCCGGCTGATGTCGGCCAGGGACTTGTCGCCCCAGAACTCAGTCAGGAAGCGCAGCCGGGCGGCCAGCTCCTTCGGCCTCGCGACGTCGCCCTTGTGCTTGAAATAGTGGACCAGCACATCGGCGATCAGGCACTCGTCCGCCGTCCGCTTCAGTACGGGCTTGGCCTTCGACCGACGCTCGAGGAGATAGTCCTCTAGGGCCTGCTCGGCGCCCCGAACATCCGCAACGCGGCAGCCCGTGCTAGTGCGGCGTCCGCCGTCTTTGATGTACCAGGTGGCGTGCTGCCGGATCGTGCCGTCGTCGTTTCGCTTTTCTGGCATGATCCAGAGATGGGCGGGCTTGGCTGGACGCGGCATGCATTTCTCCACTCAATGATACCGCGCCGGGTGACGAAGATGGTTCGCCCGATCCGCTCGGCCGGCAGCTCGCCCCGGTTGATCGCGCCCCGCAGGACCTTCTCGGACCACGCCATCCCGATCTCGGGCAGATAAGGCCCCAGGGCGAGCTTCACCGGCTCGTCGAGACTGGCGTCCTCGAGATCAGCGATGTCCTGCAAGTCCGGGATTTTCTCGATCCCGACGATCAATTCGAATCGTGCCATGCATGGAGTGTCGGGATTCTCGTGAAAGTCGCAACGGCCACCGCATCGGAAGGTTAAGAAATCGTGGGTGAGGAACCGTGGCCGGCCATGGGTTGCCGCGTAACGCTTTGATAAGGATGACGGGAAGGTCTGCTGCCGGGATCGGAACGGACCAAACTGCAGGGCATTCCCAACCACGATCTACGGGTATGGAGAACTGTGTGCCGGAACAAGCATACCAGCCGCCGCTGCGAGAGCCGATCTTCGACGGCGCTGTCGAAGAAATCGTGAATGGGACTTCGATCGCATGGGTCTTCCGCGGCTCTCGCCACACTCTCGAGGGCATGGACGTCATGATCTGCGACGGCAAGTCGCTCGCCCAGGTGATTGCCGCCATGCCGAACGCCGACCCCGAAGACGTGGAGCAGGTCTACCAGCAGCGGAAGCTGGTGATCGACGGGCCGGAGAGGGCCTGGGCCGGGATAGCGGCCTGAGGGTTTCGACCCAAGGATTGCGGGTTTCGACACAGGGTTTCCTCCCACCTGTGTCGAAAGGCTGTGCGAAACCGGTGGATGAATGGGTCGAAACATTTCGGAGCCGTGCTACCGTCCTCCCATGAACTTCCTCGACTTCATCACCCAAGACGAACTCAACGAACTTCCCGAAGACCCGCGCATGGCGTTCACAAGAATCGTCAGCTATGCGCAGGAACGGCTATCGGAGCGTCTGGTAAGCTTAGATCCGAACGACGAGAGCCAGTGGCACATAGTCGAAGATGCCTACCTCGGCTTCATGAGCCTGGTCGTCGGCTCTGCCAAACGCTTTCAGATCGAGCCCTACGCCTCTCAGCAAGTGCCGACGGTCTCGGACTTCCGCTACCAGGACTACCGGCAATTCCGGGCGGACCTCGATCATTACCTGGTGCAGATGATCATCGACAACTCGCTACGGGGACGGCGTGAGACGGTCCAGATCCCGGAGAAGGCCAAGGACCGTATACGCGGCCACCTGAACGGGCTGCGGGATTGTCTCGAGAATGCCACCCTGAACGAAGCGAAGCGTCAGGCCCTCCTCGACAAGCTCGATGCGTTCGAGAAGGAGTTGGACAGGCGACGCCTCAGCCTCGCGTCGGTGACGTGGGTCACCTTGGAAATCCTGGCGTTGCCCGGCGCCATCTGGGCATCCGCGGACATGGTCAACAAGCTCGTCACCAACATCATGCAGACGGTCGGCGAGGCGAAGGTCGCCGAGGACGAAAGTCGACGTCTTGCGCCCGTCGAGCCGCCAAAGGCGATCACCGGACCAAGACCGGAGGTTCCGGTCCCGACGCCGAGACCACGCTCAGGATCTTCCGGATATGGCGGCAGTTCCCGTGACCTGGACGACGAGATCCCCTTTTAGAATGCCAACAAGGACGACTCTGTGACGCTATACGCAGACGTGAAGAAGGCGAAGTCCGAGGAAGACGTCAAAGACATCTATATCAAGGCCCTCGGCCTGAAGAGTTACACAAAGGGTCTGATTGACATCCAGACGGACGAGGTCTGGTTCGAAGCGACTGGGAGGCTTCGTCGTTCCGAGCCGGGCGTTCGATGGCCTGAAGGGTAACTTTCCGATCGGCTTCCTGATCTGGGACACTGCAAAAAAGCGCAAGGGACCCTCGAAATCGAGACCGAGATTCTTGATCGCAAGGGTCTTTCGATCGGAGCCAAGCGATTCTACGACATGCCGGGCAATCGGCTCCTCAATACCTAGATCAAACGCGCAAAGCCGAATGGGACCGCAGCGCTACCTCTGACTAACGCTCTCCAACCGACCGAACGTGTTGGCGACGTAAGAGGCACGAAATGGGCCGACGGCGCGATCGGCGGAATGATCTGCAAGGGATCGGATCTGCAGAACGCCGGCGTCACCGCCCTCTTCTCTTCCGGCTATGCCAGCGCGGGTGGAATCCTCGTCACCGAGGATAACCTCCGAAATTCGGCAATGGTGTTCACGGTCCGGCGCCTGGTCAGGCAGACCTGGCTAAACGACCGCGACCAGTTCCTCATCCCCAACAAGCCGATCCCACCCGAATTCGCTGGCGACTGCCTGATCTGGATGATCTGTGCCGCCCATGGACCTCTCTTCGCCCGCGGTTCGGCTTGTGTTTTCGATTGTCCCAGATCGCATGAAAGTCGCAAGCCGGCTGGGCGATATTATACTTGACACACCACGGGTGACATGAGACAACAGGGACAAGGAGTTAGCCCGATGTCCGTTTTGTCCCGCCCCTATTTCCACGATGAAGCCGCCGCCTTCGCCCATGTCGAAAGCGTGTTGTGGCCTCAGGGTGCGACGTGCCCCCACTGCGGCAACTGCGGCAAGATCTACGATCTCAAGGATGTGGTCGGCAAAACGGGCAAGGTTCGCCACGGCCTCCGCAAGTGCGCCGAGTGCCGCAAACAGTTCACGGTTCGCGTCGGCACGATCTTTGAGTCCTCGCATATCCCGCTGCACAAGTGGCTCCAGGCGATCCACCTGATGACCTCCAGCAAGAAAGGCATCAGCTCGAACCAGCTTCACCGCGTTCTGGAGATCACGTTGAAGTCGGCATGGTTCCTGTCGCACCGCATTCGCGAGGCCATGCGCTCGGGTGAATTTAATCCTATGGGCGGCGCTGGCTCGACGGTGGAAGCCGACGAGACCTATTTCGGCAAGAAGGGTGGCCCTGCGCCGACCAAGACGACGACCGGCAAGCCTTTCACCAAGGGTGGCAAGGCCGGCCCGTCACACAAGCGCGCGATTGTCTCGCCGGTCGAGCGCGGCGGCAAGGTTCGTTCGTTCCATGTGGATCGCGCCGATCAGGCGACCGTCACCGCCATCGTTCGCGGCAACATCAATGCCGAAAGCGCTTTCTATACCGATGAGAGCAAGCTTTATCACAAGGTGCGCGGCGACTTCGCGGTCTCTGGTTCGGTCAAGCACAGCGCTGATGAGTACGTTCGTTATGAGGGCGACGCGGCCATCCACACCAACACGGTGGAAGGCTTCTATAGCGTCTTCAAGCGCGGCATGAAGGCGTCTATCAGCATTGCGGCGAGCGTCACCTGCACCGCTACCTCGCGGAGTTCGATTTCCGCTACAACAACCGCATCCGCCTCGGCTGCGATGACAGCGAGCGGGCTTAGCGGACGCTGGAAGGCGTGAAGGGTCGGCGGCTGACTTATGGGGGGCCTCATCCGGCCTAGGTGCGTCAAAGATTCTTGAAATCGGAACGAGGGCCACTCACTATGTGGACGTGGCCCTTATTCGGTGAACGTGCCCTTGGGTGGCACCTCTGAAAAGATAGCTGAACAGGCGGGCCACGCGGGAGGACTAATAGAAGTGCTTCGTTCCGTACTTCCATAGTTCAAATTCTGTTTGGATTTTTGGGCGGATGAGGGAATAAGATCTCTCGTCCGCTTTTTCCCATTTACGCTGTATCGCCCAAGCGCAGTAGTCAGCCACCCACAGCAACGGGTCTTTCGACGATTCGTGGAATGCGACTTCCCAACGGTCTCGCTCGATTATCTGTTGGACCGTATTGTTTACGCCTTCTTTGAAGGCGGCCTTAGTTTTCTTCTGCCCAAGAGCGGCCGCTGTGATGAGGATGCTATTGCAACGCCTCATCAAAATGGGCCCGACGTGTTTGAAGTGATAGTACCACGCGTAACGATAGAAGGTATCCTCGGTCCTTCGGATGTGCTCTCGCGCCTTAGACTTCTCTAATATCGTCGCGTCTATTCGGAAGTCGCAGCCGGCCAATGCAGCGAACACACGGTTCCGCACTTCCTGCAAATCAGATGTGGCGTGTAGCTTGTCACGATCCGGCTCTCCCGCAGCAGCGAGCGAGCGGCGGATTTGGAGCAGCTCTTCCGAAAGGGTCCACTCGTTGGCAGTTACCGTGCACAAGAGGAAATATACGCTAGCGCCGGGTTTCCGTTTGAATACGAAATCACCGGCTTCGTCGGCAAAAGAGTAGGCTGTAGCCATGGGCACCAGTGACAAGAATCAGATCGACAAATTCCGCGAAGCCGCTCGCGAACTGGAAACAGATGACGACGAGGCGCGATTCGACGCAACGCTAAAGCGGATCGCGAAGCCGCCGCCGAAAGACGCGCCGGACAAGAAGGACAAGCCCGGCCAATGAGCCGGGCTTTTTATTGAGGACTGATCATGGGCCAACCAATCGACCGTGACGGCAACGATGCGCGCTTCAGCTTATCGTTGGGTCCAGATGGCGTTTATCGCGTCGATGGGCGGGCGGTCCCAAGTGGTGACCACCCCGCCTGCCGCGTCGATGACAGCCAGTTTATCATTGCCGTCCATCACACCGATGATGTGGTTGTAAGCCGCCACGGCATCGTAGGTAGTGTTGACGTAAAACAGGGATAGTTGGAACTGGTGCCACTGCCCCAGCTCTTTGATGCGGCTCCGAACCTCATCATAGTTCTGCCCAGGCGTGTGCAGGTCGTAAGCGATGAAAAGATTAAAGGCCATCCGCATCCCCTTCCGTTGTTGAAGGCTACCCTACCTCAGCGGCTTGGTGCGTTAAGTATAATATCGCCGCCGGCTGCGCATACTCCAGCTTTTCGGTCCCTCCTTCCGCCGGATCAACCGGTTGTTTCTGCGGCAACATCCATACGTTGGTGTTCACTGAAGCGAATTTTCCCGGACTTTCCGCCGGGAACCGGTGTGCGCGTGCGGCCGTTGCGGAGCCACAGCCACAACCGAAAGGCAAAATCCATGCGCAACATATTCGTCATCACACTTCTCGCTGGCTCCGCTCTGAGCAGTTCCGCTTTCGCCCAGGCCGAGCCGACGCCGCGGCCGGAAGTGCAGGCAGAGCCCACGGCCCCGGCCGCGAATGCAGAAGCCGAGGCGGACGTCGTCGTGCAGCCGGATGCGCCGACGATCAAGCTGAACGTCCCCGAGCCCCAGGTGACGGTCGATCAGGCAGCGCCGGATGTCACCGTTTCTCAGCCGCAGCCGATCATCACCATGTCGCAGCCGGCGCCGACCATCACGGTCGACATCCCCAAGCCGACGATCACGGTCCGCATGCCCGACCCGAAAGTGAACGTCGACATGGCGCAGCCGGAGGTCTCGGTCAGCCAGGGCGAGCCGACAGTCGCGGTTGATGATTCCGGCAATGCGGCGGTAGCGACGGAGGACGGTGCCGACCAGGCCAACGTGACCGTGGATCAGGCCAACGCAAACGTCCAGGTTCAGCAGTCCGACCAGCGTCCGCAGATCAGCTACAAGAGCGAAGAGGCGAAGGTCGTCGTCAATCAGGAGGAAGGTGAGCCGAACATCGTCTACCAGAATGCCGACGGGTCGCCGATGGAGGGCTCTGAAACCGCGCAGGCTGATCAGCAGCAGACCCCGGCGGCGGGGGAACAGGCGGCAGGCGGTGAACTGGTCACTGCTACCGACAATGAGACCATGGCGATCAATCCGTCGGCGACCGGCGAACGGCAGATGACCGCCGAGGAGATCACCGCTTATGACGTCATCGACGCGAATGGCGAAACGCTCGGTGACATCGAGAACATCGTCCAGGTCGAGAACCGTCTCTTCGCCGTCATTGGATCCGGCGGCTTCCTCGGCCTCGGTGAGAAGCAGGTGGCTATCCCGCTTTCGTCGCTAATCGCGACGGAGGAAGGCATGATCGCGCCCGGCGTCTCGGAAGGTCAGATCGACGCGCTCGAAGAGTTCGAAGAGGATCAGTATCCGGAAGTTGAGAACACGATGCCGATTACTGTCGGCTCGCAGTGAGCTGCCAACTCCCGAATGAGATGGGCTACCGGTTGATCCGGCAGCCCATTTTTTTTGCGGTCAGGCTACGCTCGCCGACATCGGCCGCCGCGAGGCAATCCGGAGGACCTCGGCCCGGGCGTGCGCCCGCAGACCTTCCGGGATGTCGATGATCCGATCGACGGACTGGGTGACGCCGTCGCTTCCGAAGCAGTTGCAGGCGATGCCAGCTGCATCCCAGCCGTCGCGGGCGAGATACGTCGCCGCGAGCCATCGGCTGCAATGAGGGCACCGGTGCGCGAAGTGCTCCTGGTCCTCACCAGCGTCGTTCTTGTCCCGGAATTGCGGGTTGTATCGAAGCATGTCATCTCTCCTACTGTTGTTGTCGATGATGGTGGTCAGGCTGCGGCTTTTGCCCGGTATTTGTAGTCGACCAACCTGTCCTTTCGGCCGCCGGTCCGGTCGGTGATGACAATGCGCCAGTCGTCGTCGCAGCCCCAGCGCTGGTCGAGGCGACGCTCGAGGTCGCCGGCGAGATCGCGCACGATTTCGCCGAGGTGGGCGCGGTCAGTCGCCTCGACGACGCGGTCCTCGAGGATGCTTTCGTCGATCAGGACGAGCCCGGTCATCCGTGCTTCGACGCAAAGCTTCCGCTTCTTGTGCCAGCGCTCAGTCAACGCACCGACCTCAAAATCCCGGTAGTTCTCGAGCGGCCCGTCGGCCTCGGTGCAAGAACTGTCGACCTCGTCGATGTCTGCGAGATCGTCGGGGAGCCTGTAGACCATCAAATCATGAGCAGCGTCCGGAACCCGGATCGCGGTGTCGATCATCGAAAGACGTCCGACCTCGGCTTCGTCGAGCATGAACTCGAAGATCGTACTGATGGCGACCCCGGCGATCTCAGCGGTCGCGGTGGTCCGAGTGGCAAAATGTCCGCAGAGCAGGTTCTCGCTCGCTCTCACGATGATGAATTTCGGCATATCGTTTGTCTCCTATGGCTTGTTTCTCGGGATTGCTGCGGATCAGGCCGCCAGTCCTCGTTCCCGCAGGAACCTGGGCACCACCCGCCCCTTCCTCGGCTTCTCCTCAACCACCGCGGCGATCGTCACCTCGGCCACGGCGGCCTCTTCCTCAGCGATATCGTCGTCGTCGAGGAATCGGGCAGGCTTCTCGACCACAGGCGCAGGCTTCTCCTCGACCGGTGCCGGCGCCTCGACGACAGGCTCGATCGGGTCCGTGTGCTGCGTGATGCGAGCCCACATTTTTCGGCATTTCGAGACGTCGTCGGCGTTGTAATTGAGGACGTCTTCGTACCGGCCCGCGTCCCAGATCTCGGCGATCTGGGAGCCATCAATCGGACCTTTGCCGCCCAGGCCGAGGATCTTGCCCAAGCGGTCTTGGCTGATGAATTTGGCTCTTGGCCCCTCCCAGAGGAACATCGTGTCGCAAACTTCCGGGCTCCAGGGACGGGCATTCAGGGGCCACCAATGGGGGACCGGGACGCCGAGGATCACGGCGCGCTTCCAGAGCCAGCGAATGTCGAAACCGATGATGTTGTGCCCCGTCAGGACGGCGCCGGCGACTGCCTCATAGAATGCATTGGCCTCGGCGAAGAATCCCGAGATCAGCTGGCGTTCGGCATCCTCCGACCAGCCGTCCGGGCCGGCGGTGTGGGCACCCAGGATTTCGCCATCGGCCTTCGCCCAACAGATCGATGCCAAGCGACCGAGGCCGCCGTCCAGGGACGTCTTCCGCACAGCCTCCTCGATCGCCGCGGGCCTTTCGTTCTCCATCCACGCTGCGATCGTTTCCGGCTTCTTCATCGTCGCCGGCGGCGAGACCCCGGCGGTGATGTCGGCGATGATGTCCGGGTCGAGCGACGGGAGGGTTTCGATGTCGAAAAAAATCTTGTCGTCGATCATGCTGCTGCCCTCGATGCCGCAAGGCTCCTGTCGATTTCCATCTGGTGGAACTGCGATTCCATCTGCTGCGACCAGTGCATCGGGTCGGCGGTCACATCGGGCAGCCGCCCCTCGAGGAGGTGCCCGAAATTGTTGAACAGCATCGCGACGGCCGTGGCGTTGGCGACCGCGTCCGGCCCGGAGAACGTCGCGACCCGGTGGCCGTCGTTGTCGCCGTTGATCGCATGCTCGGCATCGACGATGACGTCGCCGTCCGGGCGGATGACGACGTACCAGGCGCCATCCGTAGGCTTGATCGAGGGGCTCATGCCGCGTCCCTTTCCTCGATCGAGATGCCGGTGATCTCGGGCAGGAAGCGCTTCTCGGCGACGCCCTTCTTCTTCCTCGGCATGATCAGCGTGTTGTCGATCTCCCGCTCCAGCTCAACGTATTCCCGGTAGAGTTCAGGACGGTGCTTCGCGGCGATCCTCAGATCCCCGACCGAGGACATGATGCAGAAGCAGCAGGACAGGCGCGTCATGCCGAGGTCGTAGGCGTAGTGGCGCTTCTGGCCGGCGCCCTCGATCGTCGCCCACACCTCCTCGAGGGTCATGGCGTGGATCGGCAGCCAGACGTACCACTCGCGACCGGCCACTCCGTGCTCCCGGTTGTATTCCACCAAGGGCTTGGCCTTGGCGCGGCCGGAACTCTCCTGGGCGCGCAGGCCGAGGCAGGTCACGACCTTCCCCCGGAAGCGAGGGTTGGCGTCCAGGTACCGCCTGACCTCGCGGTCCTGCGGGTCCCGCTTCAGGTCCGAGGTGCACTGCCGGTTCTTCGTCGTCGTGAAGCGCCCGCGATAGCGCGTCATCGAGACGAAATCCTTGTGGTTGTTCTTGCAGACGATCAGCGGCAGGTCGGCAACGCGCTCGCCGGTCTCGGTGGCGGTCATCATCGTCTGGGGAGTGCCAGACGCGGCCGCAGCAGCGAACGCGGTGACGCCGTACTGGCCGCGGAGACCAGCGAGGCGCCGGCCGAGAATGGTTCTGTTCGGATTCATATGAGTAGGCCTCTGTTCGCCTGTTTTTCGCTTACCAGCCGCGCTTTTCGCGGCGCTTCGCGACCAGCTTTTCGATGGCGCTCCCAACTCCGGGACTCACCGAACGATCGAACAGGAATGCGGGGATTCTGCCCCTGGGCGCGGTCTTCTGGCCACGCTCGCTGGGTGATTCGCCGGGCTCCGGCTGCTGCTTGTTGAAGGTCTCGTCGTCGTTCATCTGCCTGCCTGTATCGCATTCTTGGGAATCAGTATTTCTCTTAAGTGTCCCACGATATTTTTCGATATCAAGCCGTTTTGTCAGATCGACGTAACCTTTTTTCATGGCAGTCAATCCCGCGCAATTTTCACAGGCGTGCCAACATCAACCATTCGCGAATTTTTCTCTGTTGTCTCTTTCATGACTGTCGGCGATCCTCACAACATCGCAGGTTCCGGGATCTTTAGATTTTTGGACGATTATTTTGGAGGCACAGATGAGGAAGTTCCGGAATTTTTTTCGTGCGGTCATGAATGCGCTGAAATCGACGGTGCGGATTCCCGTCATCCTCGCGACCGGGGCGATCGCCTGGGTCTGGGATGTGATCGCTGGACCGCCGGTGCAGGCGGGCGAAACACAGGAGATCGTCGAGATCCCCGACAGCGAAGCAACGATGGCCCGGACCGCGATCGAAGACGCGGAGGCTGATCGCAAGCGAGAAGCGAAGATGGCCGAGATCGCGAAGACGCGGATGCCAGGGCTCGTCAAGATGGCTTGCGAGACACTGGAAGCCGGGAAGCCGCTCGACAGCGCATTCTTCGCGGAGACGGACGACGAGATGTGGATCGACCCATGGGTCCGGTCGCTGGACGCGACGGATCGGATGACGGTTCGGCACATGCCAGACGACAGCCTGCTGGCACACCTCGACGGCAGCAAGGAGCAGCACTGCCTGCCGTCCTACCAAAAGTTCGATTTCGCCGCGGCCCGGGAACGGATGGCCGAACAGGCGGAGAGAGAGCGCATCATGGGGTGGTCAGCTCTCGAGATTTTCCGCGACTTGATCGACCAGGCCGTCGACAACGACGAGGTGGACCGGGTCGACCACCTCGCCCTGTGGGTGCGGGCTCAGCGCCTCGCGGGCGTTGACGAGGAGGACATCGACCACGGCCCATATGGTCCAGACTAGAGGCTGCTGCGAATGGCCTCGAAGGCGGCCCGGTTCGCGGCAGCCAGACGCCGGCGCAGCTCGGCGTTCTCCTTCGCCAGGCCGTCGGCGCGCTTCGATTCAGAGCGGAGTGCGCCGATGAGGTCGTCGATCGACCGCCTGCTGGTCTGCCGGATGACCCGGACATGAGTTTCGGGCTGCTGCTTGCGGCGACGGCCGGTAGCATTCGCGGCGCCGACCAGGGCACCCATGATCGACATTTCCATGCCGCGTACAAAACCGTGCATCTCAAGGCCTCCTTCGCCAAATGCAGGGATATCGGAACACACAAGGATGAATAATTCACTAACGCCCAGGACGCCCCGCCTCGACAAGAGGGTGCAATCTGCTCGCCGAACGGCACGGTGGCGCGAGAACCATCCCGACCACGTCGATACCCGCCTCGTCGACCGCATCCTCCTCGAGGCGATCCTCACCACCCTGACGGACGGCAAGACCGTTCCCGCGGCGGTCTCCGCCAAGCTCCTGCCGGCGATCATCAATGCGGCCGAGTGTGGCCTCGCAGATAAAGGTCATCGAGGCGATGCAGTGAAGCTCGCGGTCGGCCGGCGCATCCGTCGGCATGCGGATGATCACGTTGTCGGCCGGGCTCTGCGGATCCGAAAACTGATGGCGACTCCGATTGCCAGAGTCCCGGAGTGACGCACTGAAACAGGCCAACTGCCGCGTTACTCCGACACTCTCCGACACGCTTGACACCTGTGCACATTATGTGTCATAATACTTTGCATGGACTCCAGAGCCCAGGCGATGAGGCCTAACGCCACGGAGTGCCGTTTGAACCAGCCGCAAGGCCCCGGCGAGAGATCGCCGGGGCCTTTTCACTAGCAAGCGAGGAAATTGGCGATGCCGACGAATGCTCTTGCCGCGATCTGCGGCGACATCGACCTCGGAGACGGAAAAAATATGGTCGAGGACAGCCGTCTAGTAGTAGCCGCCCGGCTGCATATCGCTCACGGGAAAGACCGGCGCCACCGCCCGTGCCTGGACGCCTTGATCCACGACCGGACTGCCGGTCGGGTCGTCATGGCGTCGATCACGTATCTCGACGACGAGGGCTTGAAGATCCCCTCGCCCGGTCGTCCGTACGATGCCGAATTCGAGGCCTGGGCGGACCGGAACGACGAGATCGCCGGTCGCATCGTCGAGGCCCGCGACGCGGCCCGGCGGACGATCGAATGCGGCGCCGTCGTGCCCAGGCCCCGGGAACTCATTTTCGACATCGCCAGCCGCGTCCCGGCAGCGCAGTGATGACCATGACGAAGGGCGAGAAGGTCCTTCTCTTCCGCAGCCTCATCAGCTTGTGCGGCCTGTCCCAGGTCGATGCCGCCGAGGTGCTGGGGCGCAGCCATGACTCCGTCAGGCAGAAATCCGTAGGCGGGCGGGCTGTCCTCGATCGCGATCTGGAGATCCTGAGGGGTCTGTGGCTGCGCATCGACCGAGGCGACGACAGCCTCTACGGCCGGCCGGCCGAGCATGCCGAGGCGATCAAATGGGCACGTGGCGTGTCCAAGATAGACACATCAGGAGACAGTGTGTGACGGTATTCAGAGCAATGCTCGACCAACTCGGCCTCAATGCCGAGGGCGCCGCCCGCATCCTGGGCCAGTCCCCGATCACGGTCCACCGCAAGACGCAGGGTGTCCGCAACGCCACCGACGACGACGTCCGACGCCTGCGGGATTTTTGGTGGTCGATCCAGAGCGGCGATACCGATCGGTTGCCGGACGGCGTCAGAGAAGCCGCCATGGCCCGCAAAGTCCTCAGGGGCGTCTGCGGGATCGATGGCCCCGGCCGGCGGATCTATGAAGACGAGGCCGCCTGACCTTCACAGACATCGACGACATGACCGAAGCCGCTGCGGAAAGATCCTGGGTGGCTTCGTCGATTCTACGGATCACGGCCCGTCGTGTTTGGCGTCGTCTGCATCGGTCGAGGGGCCGTCGAATTCCGGTTCCTTGCCCTCGCCGGTTTTCTTCTCCTGGCGACCCTTCTCGTCATTCTTCGACTGCGGCAATCGGGGCTTGGTGCCATCCCATTTTTCGCGAGTGCCTGACACAGCTCACTCCGCCCTTTATCAGGAATCCGAACGACGGCTCTATCGTTCCCGCTTCCCTCCATCCGTACCAACAGATCACTTTGTTGCGCGACAACCATCCTGACCGGTTGCGACAAGCATGATGGCCGCTGCCGCGGCTCGAAGGACGGGCGTAGCCCGGCCGGAGAGCC